>CAXABH010000113.1:0-6138 GCA_963966925.1 uncultured Rhodobacterales bacterium | reverse complement strand
GCCAGACCGAGAGGCCGCGGAAGACTGGGCCAGTTACTTAGACGAGCTGCGTAAATCCCACGACTCTGTAGGGGCTGTGATCGAAGTTGTAGCACGTGGTGTACCCGCAGGCTTGGGCGCACCTATTTATGGTAAATTAGACACGGACCTTGCCGCCGCGATGATGTCCATTAACGCCGTAAAAGGTGTTGAGATAGGCGACGGAATGGCGGCAGCTGCGCTGACGGGTTCACAAAATGCTGATGAAATTTACATGGGGAACGATGGTCACTATTTCGGATCGAACCATGCGGGGGGCATACTTGGCGGTATTTCCACTGGCCAAGACCTGGTTGTTCGGTTTGCGGTTAAACCCACATCCTCAATTCTGACACCACGAAATTCGATCAAGAAAAATGGCGCGCCAATCGAGGTGATTACAAAAGGTCGTCACGATCCTTGCGTTGGTATTCGTGCTGTTCCAGTGGCCGAGGCGATGATGGCCTGTGTTATTCTGGATCACATGCTACTGCACCGTGGCCAGATTGGCGAAAACCAAGGCAAAATTGGCTAGGGCCTCCTTGAAATTTGAACAGCCAAGATACCTCCTGCTACGATAATCACTCCGATAATGTCCAGAAGTGTTAATCCTTCGCTTAATATTGCAGCAGCAATTGCAACACCGAAAAATGGATTAAGAAAGTGGTATGTTGAAGCACGCACTGCACCAATTCGATCAACCAAAATAAACCAGACAAGAGTTGCCATTAATCCCGGCACTAAAGTTGTGTAAATAAACGCGTAAACAAATGCGTTCGTCCAAACGATTGTCGGTGTTTCTAAAATAATCGCAGGCGCCCATAACGTTAGACTGCCAACCAACATCTGAAGTCCAACAATCATCAAATAATTCCCTGATGATGACACCCCACGCATTGATAAAGTGGCAACAGCCAGTGAAACTGCCCCAATAATGCAAAGTATAATACCAAAAAGATCCACATCTGCCTGAATGCGCGATCCCATGATCAATGCAACCCCAATCAGGCCTGAGATTAATCCAACAATTCCAAGTGTTGGTAACCGTTCCTTAAAGATAAGCCAGCCTGCACAGGCCACAATCAACGGCATGGTCGACGCAATGATCGCCGCCAAAGACGCCTCTACCGTTTGCATCGCGACAAAATTCAAACCCAGATACAGCGCATTCTGGCAAACCCCGAAAACGACAACGGAAATCCATTGCTTTTTACTTAACTTCCAGCTTTGTCCCAAAATCAACGCAATGCTGATCCCAATTAATCCAGAGATCAAAAACCGTGCAGACAATGAATACAACGGTGGCGCATACTCAACGATGATCCGAGCGGACGTAAAAGCAGAGGACCACATAAGTGCAAAGGCCAATCCCAAAAATACTGCCTTACCGTCCATGTCACACTCCGCCACTACTTACAGGAATTGATTTCACGCATTATCCCAAATGAAAAGGGGCCGCGATGAACGCGACCCCAAAACTTCAATCAACGGTCGTTTAGATTAACCGTTTACGCTGTCTTTCAACGCCTTAGCGATTGTCATTTTAACAACTTTGTCAGCTGGTTTTTGGAACTGTTCGCCAGTTGATGGGTTACGCACCATGCGCTCTGGACGCTCACGGCATTGGATTTTACCAACGCCAGGCAATGTGACAGCACCGCCACCAGAAACTTCGCGTGTGATAATGCCACAGATCGCGTCCAAAGCCGCGCCTGCAGATTTCTTGTCAGCGCCCATTTCTTCGGCCAGCGCCGCAACAAGCTGTGTCTTTGTCATTGGTTTAGACATTCTTATACTCCTTACACTGCCCTACTGTTTGGGCCTCGTGACACGGATTTAACTGAATGTTGCGAGGAAACACAACAAATAGTGGACTTTTTCTGACAAATTCATCCTTTTTTTCTCAAAAATTACACTTATAGAAACGCTGTTTCATTAAAACTGCGCAGTTTTCGGCTTTGCAGACGTTCAAGCGGCATGTCACAAAGCAGTTCCATCGCCCGGATACCAATCAATAAATGACGTGAAACTTGCGTACTATAGAATGTCGAGGCCATCCCTGGAAGCTTAAGTTCGCCGTGCAACGGCTTATCACTTACACATAAGAGCGTCCCATAGGGGACGCGAAACCTGTATCCATTCGCGGCAATCGTCGCACTTTCCATATCCAACGCAACCGCTCGGGATTGACTAAGGCGGTGAACGGGGCCGCTGTTATCTCTTAATTCCCAGTTTCTGTTATCTACTGTTGCAACGGTTCCTGTACGCATGATTTGTTTTAACTCAAAACCCGACAATTCTGTGACATCGGCAACAGCCTTTTCCAGGGCAATCTGCACCTCTGCCAATGCAGGAACTGGAACCCATGCCGGCAGATCGTCATCCAACACACGATCCTCGCGCAAATAGGCATGAGCAAGCACAAAATCACCCAATCTTTGACTATTGCGCAGACCGGCGCAATGCCCAACCATTAACCAAGCGTGTGGACGCAGAACAGCGATGTGATCAGTAGCCGTTTTCGCATTAGACGGACCCACGCCAATATTGACCAATGTGATGCCATTCCCATCAGGTCGTTTAAGGTGATAACTTGGCATCTGTGGCAGCTTCGCAGGGTCAGAAATCGCTGTATCAGGTTTATGTATTTCAATATTTCCAGTGCTTACAAAACTGGTATATCCCGACAGGGGATCAGCAAGCATTTTTCGCGCATAACTTTCAAATTCAGACACATAAAATTGATAATTGGTAAAGAGTACAAAGTTTTGAAAGTGACTTGGATCAGTAGCAGTGTAATGCGACAACCGCGCTAACGAATAATCAACACGTTGCGCCGTGAAAAGCCCTAGCGCCTCATGTTCTCTGTCTTCTGAATTCAATCCGTTCACGATGTCATCATTGGTCGTGCCTAAATCTGGCACATCAAAAATATCGCGCAGAACAAAATTTGCCGCACTATCATCTGGGGCCTCTAATTCCGTCGCTCCAATCATGGCAAAATGAATTGGAATTGCCGTATCAGACACGGAAATTTCAACATCCACTTTGTGATTTTCAATCAATAACGCGATCTGTTGTATCAGGTAATTTTTAAACAAATCCGGGCGTGTTACTGTAATGGAATACCGACCTGGTCCAGGAACATGGCCATAGCTTAGTCGACTGTCAATTTGATCATATGTCGTCGTTGTAATTCGTATTTCGGGGTAGAACGCGCGATACCGTCCGTGCGAGGTGCGCGATGTTAATACCTGTTGGAATTTTGAACGCAAAAATGTGATCGAGGATTCATATATTAAATCGATGTGTTCCCATGCATCTTTAGCATCACTAAATCGTTTTGTTTCAATTGGTTCTGGTGTCAAAATGTTAGTTTGTGCTTCGTGCATATACTTTCCTGATTGTGGCAATACATTTTTTTTGATCGACAGAGGTGTCTTTGTCATACTCGATGATACCAGCGAATATATAAATTGCAGCAACGAATTATGAGGGTCATGTGAACTACGAAACAATATCTGCAGACCAGTTTGGCAGATCACTAACTGGCGTAGGAATAAATATATTAGTAAAGGACGTGCAAAGGACCGTGAATTTTTTGCAACACGTGTTTGCACTACGCTGTCATCAAGTTACGGCAGACTTCGCAATAGTGTCGCACGGCACTCACGTGTTCCAGTTGCATGCAGATCATACATATCACTCTCATCCGATGATAAACCTACTTCCTGACAACCCTCCGCGTGGTTCGGGAATTGAAATTCGGTTATACGATTGTGATCCCGATGCCGCTGTAAAAAATGCAGAAAAGTACGAATTTTACGTATTAGAGCCTGCTTTGAACAAACCGCACGGGCTGCGAGAGGCTTTCATTCAATGTCATGATGGCTATGTTTGGTGCCCATCCAAAAAGTATTAAGTTCTGTTATTTTTGCCGAATAATATTGCAGATGCCAAAATCACGCCGCTTAACGTGGCAATTGTTCCAGCGGCACTAATCGACGTTTCAAAGCCAAGCAGAATTGGGACATATCCAGCGATGGCATATCCAAAGACGGCTGAAAGTGCAGCAAATAGTAAACTAAGAACAACTTGATTTCGCAAAACGTTTGTCAAAACCCGTGCTGCTGCAGGTGGGCAAACAAACATAGACACAACGATGATCGAACCCACAGCATCAAACGCAACAATGGCTGCAACTGTTGCGGCCACCGCCAAGCCCGCAGAAATTAACCAAACAGGGACGCCTGATAGTGCGGCAAATGTTTCATCAAACGTGAAAACGACAAGGTATCGCCAAAATACCCATGTCGATAGCGCAATTAGAACAAAACCCATTATCGCCCGCATCAATTCCGCGGGTATTGTTTGCAACGCAATTGGATCGAAAAGAGATAGAAAATTCTCTCCATCGATCCAAATCAGGCTTTCTAGATTTCCATAAAGTGCATGTTCAACATCCAAATGAACGTTGCCACCTGCGGTTATTTCAATCATCAAAACACCTATTGCAAAGAAAACCGACAACGTCGTGGCCATCGCCGCCGAATTATCCATTGATGTGTAAAGCCGTAGAACTGACATTGTTCCTACGGCTATCAAACCTGCAATTGCGGCACCTAACAGCATAAAATACGAAGCAAGGCTTCCAAAAATAAGGTAACTTATGACAATACCTGGTAGCACCACATGACTTATTGTGTCGGACAACATCGCTTGTTTACGCAGAACTAAGATATTGCCAACCAACGTGCATGACAGGGCTGAAAATAGACCCGTAAGCATTGGTGCAAAGCTGATCAGAAAAAAATCGTCAAACATTTGCACCCCTAAAACGACTGAAAACGATCGACGCAGTTAATACCACAAACATGATAACCACAATCAACGCACCCGAGGGCAAATTTGGTAGAAACGCAGAAATGACAACGCCAACCCCTGCTGATAACGAACCAAGGCAAGCCGACAGTAACGACATCGACCATACACCATCTGTCCAAAGGCGCGCTGTCGCAGCAGGAATGGTTAACATTGCAACTACCAGTATCAAACCAACGATTTTCAGCCCAATAATAGTAATAACCAATGCTAGTATGCTGAGTAAAAATGACATCTTATGTTGAGAGTATCCCGCCATTTCACCAAGAACAGGGTCAAATATAAATGAAATCATTGGGCGGCGATATATTATGACGGTTGTAATAGAAACGATAGAAACCAAACCAATGACAACCACATCCGCTAACAGCATGCCAGAAGCTGACCCCAAGATGTAATCTTCAAGTCCGGCTTGTTGGACGCCTGACATTGATTGAACGCCTGTCAGTAATACGATTCCAAGTCCAAAAAACACTGAAAGAACCACTGCAATCGCAGTATCAAACCCCAGGATTGTTCGTGCTAAAATCCATTGTATCGCAATCACACCAAAAACAGCAGATGTGCCCGCGCCCAAGAGCAAAAACCAAGAGTTTCTTTCGTCAAATCCAAGAAATGTTGAAACAAGAAAGGCAATGATTAATCCAGGAAGCGTCGCATGAGCAAGTGAATCGCTTAACAAGCTAGCTTTGCGCAAATAAACGAATGCCCCCACTTGCCCGCTAGAAAAGCCAAAAAACAGTGCTCCAACAAGTGCAAGTAATGTATTGTAGCCGATCACATCCATCATCCACGACCCGTCAGGAAATCCAAATCTGGAACACCATAGGTCTTTTCGATGTTTTCTTTGGTAAAAACTGTAGTCACTGGACCATGGGCAATAACCGATTTATTGATCAAAATCACATCATCAAAGTAATTTTTGATCGTGGATAGGTCATGATGTACCGCAACGATTGATTTCCCATCATCCTTTTGTCGACGCAATATATCAACAATAACCGACTCGGATTTTGCATCAATTCCTGCAAACGGTTCATCCAACAAAACAAGCGTCGAATTTTGAACGATAGAGCGTGCTAGAAACACGCGTTGCTGCTGGCCACCAGATAATTTTGAAATCTGCCGCGTGGCACAATCGGCCATATCAACGTCTAATAAAGCGTTTCGAATTCTATCTTTGTGTTTTGGCAAAAATCGACGCAGTAACCCTAACTCACTATATAATCCCATAGCGAC
>CAXABH010000112.1:0-6163 GCA_963966925.1 uncultured Rhodobacterales bacterium | reverse complement strand
TGATGCGATGGTCGCAGTCACGACTGATTGAAAAGGAACGGCATATTCCTCTCGGATCATCGCAGATGACGAACGCATGGCGGGGAAAACAGGCACGAGCCAGGTGCGCAATATTTCCGAAGCAGAACGACGTTCCGGCGTCATCAAAAACGAAGACCTGCCCTGGGATCGACGTGACCACGCATTGTTTGTCAACTTCGCCCCAGCAACTAATCCTGAAATAGCAGTCTGTGTTGTTGTCGAGCACGGAGGGGGCGGATCAGTCGCCGCCGCGCCAATTGCGCGCGACATCACACTTCAGGCGCTTTACAAAGGGGATCCACCACTTGATGCCTATCCCCCAAAGGACCGTGAACGGATCGCCCAACAGCAACGTGCATTACGCGAAAAAATGCCAGATCTGAATTCCGTTAGAAAGGCGCGCGTATGAGTTATTTAGAATATCGCGTCCAAGCCACTCCAACAGGGTTTCGCAAAATCTTTTTCATAAATTGGGGTTTGGTCTTGTTATTGGTTGCGGCCGCCTCAATCGGGTTTTTGATGCTGTATTCCGTTGCAGGAGGTCAGTGGGATCCATGGGCCAGTGCGCAGATTAAACGCTTTGGTCTGGGTCTGGGTTTGATGTTCTTCGTGGCAATGATCCCCATTTGGTTTTGGCGCAATGTGTCAGTTGTGGCCTACATCGGTTCTCTGATCCTGTTAATTGTTGTGGCCTATTTTGGGTCAGTCGGGATGGGCGCACAGCGTTGGATTGATCTGGGTTTTATGCGACTTCAGCCTTCGGAAGTTTGCAAAATCACCTTGGTTATGGTGCTGGCGGCGTATTATGATTGGTTGCCTGCTGATCGTGTTTCAAATCCGATTTGGGTCATTTTCCCAATCATCCTTATATTGGTCCCCGTCGGGATGGTTGTCACACAACCGGATCTGGGTACCGCGCTCCTTTTATTGTTCGGCGGCGGCGCGATGATGTTTCTTGCAGGCGTTCACTGGGCCTATTTCGCATCTGTCATCGCAATGGGTGTTGGTGGTATCGCCGCCATTTTCCAAAGTCGTGGGACAGAATGGCAACTGCTAAATAACTATCAGTATCGTCGTATTGATACATTTTTGGATCCCGCCTCGGATCCATTGGGGGCAGGATACCACATCACACAATCAAAAATCGCGTTGGGCTCGGGGGGCTGGGCTGGACGTGGCTTGATGCAAGGCACACAGACACGCCTAAATTTCTTACCGGAAAAACATACCGATTTTATTTTCACGACATTGGCCGAGGAACTGGGATTTATCGGTGGGATATCATTGTTGTTGATCTATTTGCTGATCCTGACGTTTTGCTGGCTATCCGCTATGCAAAATAAGGATCGTTTTGCCACACTCTTAATCATGGGTGTTGGCGTCACGTTCTTTTTGTTTTTTGCTGTGAATATGTCCATGGTCATGGGACTTGCTCCTGTTGTGGGTGTTCCCCTGCCGCTGGTCAGTTATGGGGGATCTGCCATGTTGGTTCTAATGGGGGCATTTGGATTGGTTCAATCTGCCCATGTCCACCGACCTAGAGGAGTGCTAAGGTGACACTAAACGTTTTATTCGCCGCGATTTCCGAGCGGTATGATCAATATTTCGGGCCACTGACATCAGCGTTTGAAAAGGCGGGTTTGGATATCAACCTATCAGATCACCACGAACCCCATTTGGTGGATTATATCGTATACGCGCCAAACAGTTCGGTTCAAGATTTCACGCCTTACACTGGGTGTAAGGCCGTTTTGAACCTATGGGCGGGGGTCGAAGCAGTCGTGAACAATCCCACACTTAAGGTTCCATTGACGCGTATGGTTGATCACGGATTAACCCGCGGAATGGTTGAATGGGTCACCGCACAAACCCTGCGCCATCATTTAAATTTGGATTTATTCATTCACGGGCAATCAGGCGAATGGTTGGACCATTACACAGCACCACTAGCACAGGACCGCACTGTGTGCATCTTAGGTCTGGGTGAACTGGGTCGCGTTTGTGCAGAAACTCTGCGTGATATGGGGTTTCAAATGCGCGGTTGGGCACGCAGTGAAAAATCCATTCCAGGCGTCACCTGCTATCATGGTCAAGATGGATTGAAAGACGCACTTAGCGGCGCAGACATCGTCATTCTTTTATTGCCTGACACACCAGCAACTGAAAATATTTTAAATGCTGAAACGCTCTCCTATTTAAATCGGGGTGCCTATGTCATCAATCCCGGTCGTGGGCCATTGATTGATGATCACGCCTTGATCGCTGCCCTTGATTGCGGACAATTGGCCCACGCAACACTGGATGTTTTCCGCACAGAACCGTTGCCCGCCAACGATCCTTATTGGGCACACCCAAAAGTGACTGTGGTTCCCCATCGCGCATCAGAAACGCGCGCATCAACCGCGGCAGAGATAATTGCCGAAAACATTCGACGCAATGAAGCGGGCGAGCCGCTATTGCATCTGGTTGATCGCACGGCTGGATACTAACTACCCTGCGATCGAAAAATCATTCCGCCGCGATATGCGCGGCCTCGACCCGAACCGCGCTGTATTTGAATTCAGGGATTTTACCATAAGGATCCAAAGCCGGGTTTGTTAGGATGTTCGCCGCCGCTTCGACATAGGCAAAGGGTAGGAAAACCATATCCTCGGCCACCGCACGGTCGGCCCGGGCCATAACAACCACGGATCCGCGCTTGGTGCTTAGACGTACATGCGCACCTGGCTCAACACCCAGTTTCGCCAACGTTTTTGGGTGGAGCGAACAGTTTGCTTCTGGTTCGACCGCATCCAATACACTGGCACGACGTGTCATGGACCCAGTGTGCCAATGTTCCAATTGGCGCCCTGTGGTCAGGATCATTGGGTAATCTGCATCGGGTTTATCATCTGGCGCGATGATCGCAGCAGGTGTGAATTTTGCGCGCCCCTCTGTACGCGGGAAACCGTCCCCGAATACGATTGGCTGCCCAGGATCCGTTGGAGAAAGCGATGGATACGTAACGGCATTTTCGGATACCAAACGATCCCACGTAATGTTGTTAAGCGATTTCATGTTTAACTTCATTTCAGCAAAGACATCTGCTGGGCTTTCATAGGCCCAGTTCAGCCCCAACCGTTGCGCAAGCGCGACTTCAATCCACCAATCTTCACGCGCCTCACCCGGGGGTGATACCGCTGGGCGGCCCATTTGAACCTGACGGTTGGTATTGGTCACTGTACCCGATTTTTCATAGAATGCGGACGAAGGCAGGATCACATCCGCATAGTTTGCCGTTTCTGTCAGGAAAATATCCTGAACCACCAGATGCGAAAGTTTGGCCAGTGCATCACGCGCATGTTCCACATCCGGGTCGGACATTGCGGGGTTTTCACCCAAAATATACATGCCGTGGATATTCCCATCATGCACAGCATCCATGATTTCTGTAACGGTCAAACCCTTTTCATTCGAAAAATCGCCTGAATTCCACACGTCGGTAAAGGCACTGCGCACGCCATCGTCCATGACCGATTGGTAATCAGGCAGGAACATTGGGATCAGACCCGCATCAGATGCACCCTGAACGTTGTTTTGTCCACGCAGTGGATGCAGGCCCGCGCCAGATTTACCAACGTTCCCTGTCATCAAGGCCAGCGAAATTAGGCAACGGCTGTTATCTGTGCCGTGGATGTGCTGAGAAACCCCCATACCCCAAAAAATCATGCCTGCCTTGCCATTTGCAAATGTGCGGGCGGCGGCGCGCAACTCGGCTGCGGGGATGCCACAGATGTCTTCCATCGCTTCTGGAGTGAACTGTGCCAGATGCGCTTTTTCTGCCTCCCAGTTTTCGGTGAATTGGTCGATATAGGCCTGATCGTACAGCCCCTCTTCCACAATCACATGCATGATCGCATTCAACATCGACACGTCTGCGCCCGGACGGAATTGCAACATATGTGTTGCAAACCGCTTCATCGCCGTGCCGCGCGGGTCCATGATAATCAATTTCCCGCCGCGTTTCGTAAACTGTTTGAAATAGGTGGCAGCAACGGGGTGGTTTTCCGTTGGGTTCGCACCAATAACAATGGCAACATCCGCATTTTCAATTTCGTTGAATGTTGCGGTAACTGCGCCTGATCCAACATTTTCCATCAGTGCTGCAACAGAAGAGGCATGACACAAACGGGTACAATGATCGACGTTGTTATGTCCAAATCCCTGACGGATCATTTTTTGGAACAAATACGCCTCTTCGTTCGAACATTTCGCCGAGCCAAATCCCGCAACGCTGCGTCCACCCTGATCATCGCGCAATTTTGCCAAACCATTTGCAGCAAAATCCAACGCTTCATCCCACGACGCTTCGCGGAAAACCTCTTGCCAATTTGCGGGATCTACGTTCAATCCCTTGGCAGGTGCATCTTCACGGCGGATAAGTGGTTTTGTAAGGCGGTGGGGATGGTGGATATAATCGTATCCAAAGCGGCCCTTTACACACAAACGCCCCTCATTTGCAGGACCATTGATGCCTTCGACGTGTTTAATTTTGCCGTCCTTGACTTTTAGGCTGACCTGACAACCAACACCGCAGAAGGGACAGATCGATTTCACTTCTTCATCGAAATCTTTGCTGTCGCCAACCTGTTGATCATCAAGCACGCTTGCCGGCATTAGGGCGCCTGTTGGACAGGCTTGCACACATTCACCACAGGCAACACAGGTGCTGTCGCCCATTGGATCCGCAAAATCAAACGTGGGATAGGCGTCATGACCACGACCCGCCATGCCGATAACATCATTCACCTGTACTTCGCGGCATGCGCGCACGCACAACCCACACTGGATACAGGCATCCAAATTCACGCGCATCGCCACATGAGTGTCATCTAACAACGGGATACGATCAGCCTCTAACGAAGGAAACCGGCTTTCTTCGACGTCATTGGCATCAGCCATATCCCAGAAATGCGATGCACCATCATGGGCAACATCCCGTTCAGGTTGATCCGCCATCAACAGTTCAACAACCATGCGACGTGCCTGTTTTGAGCGTTCGTTCTGGGTGTGAACGACCATGCCATCAGCAGGTTCGCGGATACAGGATGCTGCTAGGGTACGCTCGCCCTCAATCTCGACCATACAAGCACGACAATTCCCATCGGGACGATAACCAGGTGCAGGTTTATGACACAAATGCGGAATAACCAAACCACGGCCATTGGCAACTTCCCAAATGGTCATTCCACGTTCTGCCTCGACCTCTTGGCCATCCAACTGAAAACGGATCTTGTCTGACATTGTGCCCTCCTGCTTTACCGCAGGTTACACCATTCTTTTTACGGAATCAGAGGGCCAATCCCGACACTCAAAGGCGCATTTTCGCCAATCCGTTTCCGATCAGGAAAATTCGACCACGATAGATGACAGTCCCTTGGCAAGTTTCGAACCGCTTGTTAGGTGTTGGAAAAACACAGGGGCAATTATGTCGGTCATCACATTCATTCGTCACGGTCAGGCAAATTCATCTGCAACAACAG
Organism: uncultured Rhodobacterales bacterium; assembly: GCA_963966925.1. Classification (GTDB taxonomy): domain Bacteria; phylum Pseudomonadota; class Alphaproteobacteria; order Rhodobacterales; family Rhodobacteraceae; genus HIMB11. Next base: position 620 of record CAXABH010000112.1, on the reverse strand, counting down.
AAGAAGGCTATGACAATCTGAGCGATTTGGGCAAAACCCAAGCGCGCTGGCTGGGCGAACATTTGCGCCAATGTCAGGTGAAATATGATGCGGTTTATACAGGCACTTTAAACCGTCAGATCGACACCCAGGCGCTGCTGGATTTGGACGACAGCCCAGACCCCGTCAAAGACCCCCGTTTAAACGAATTTCGCTATTATGACTTGATCGCAGCAATGGAAAAACAGTTTGACCTAAAGCCCCCGCTTGAGGGCACGGGTTTCATAAACCACTTCCTGAACACCTTCACCAAATGGAAATCAGGCGAATTACAGGATGTGCCCGAAACATGGGAAACGTATGAAAGCCGCGTTTGGACGATGATGGAGGATATGCGCCATAGTGGTCAAAACGTGCTGGCTGTCACCTCGGGCGGGGTGATTGGAATGGCAGCGGCGCACGCGCTAAAGCTTGATGTCAGATCATTGGTGAAAGTGTTGCTAGAGGGCATGAACACGGGCGTCACCCGTTTTCAATATTTACATGGTGAATACCATCTGATGCAATTCAACACTCTTCCGCATTTAGATGATGCAGACCGCGTTGATGCACGTACATATTATTAATCACTGATTGTTTTG
>CAXABH010000111.1:0-6200 GCA_963966925.1 uncultured Rhodobacterales bacterium | reverse complement strand
TAATCCAATCACGAACATTGATCGCTTGGGCGCTGAGTTGTTTATCCCGTGCCCAAACGAGATACACACCACGCCCCGTGTTCCAGGCCCAATCTTTGCGGGCAAGCAAGAGCCCACGTTCCAACAAATTGCGCACAATATGATCCCACCCAAAGGCGAACCCTTCGCCCGAGACTGCCGCCTGCAGCACCAAGGCATAATCGTTTAGCCGCAGCCCCGCATGGATGTCACGGTTGGCGATATTGTGATGGGCAAACCAATCGTTCCATGTGGGGCGTTCCCGGATTGGTTCCTCAAGGTGGATCAGGCGTTCGTTCATGAGATTTGGAATGGAGCGCAGGTTGCGGGCAGATTGCATGACACGCGGGTGGGCGACAGGATAGATGATTTCATCCGCGATCTTTGCCGCATCATGTCCTGCCCAGTTGCCATTCCCTACACGTATGCCAAGCGAAATGTTTTCGACGTTCAAATCAACGTCACGGTCACTGGTTTGAAGGCGTAGATCTATGTCTGGATGGATGGTGTGAAACGCGCTTAGGCGGGGCATCATCCAATAATAGGAAAACGCCGAGGAGGTAGAGAGCGTGACATGCAAATTGCGCCCCAATTCTTGTGTGGCCGTTATAGCGGCCTCTAACCCCGATAAAGATCGTGACACACCCGCGAATAAACGTGCGCCAGCAGCTGTTAATGTCACGTTTCTATGGGCGCGTACAAACAAAACAGTCCCCAGCGTGTCTTCTAATTGACGGATGGCTGCGCTGACTGAAGGTTGCTGAATGGCTAATTCTTCTGCTGCGCGGGTAAATGACCCCAATCGTGCAGCTGATTCAAATATGATTAACGTGCGGGGGGATTGAAATTTTTTCCAGAAACTTTGCATAGCTTGTGTCTATCCAAAACATGGATTTTTTCAAGGGTCACAAAGTGGATTTCTGTGCTTAGATAGCGCAACCCAATTTTTGGAGCCGAAATTATGGCAAGACGCAGTCGCAGAGATCGTAGATCTACGCAAACAGCAGGTGGTGCAATCCCATCACCCTATATTCAACGTCGGGTTCCCCATTTCGATGTGCTGGATGATGCGCAGCTTCAGCAGTTGGATCAACAGGTTGACTGGTTGATCGAAAACATTGGTGTTGCATTTCGTGATGATCCAGCCGCTTTGGATATCTGGCGTGCGGCGGGGGTAACACCAACGGGGGAACATGGGGATCTAATTCGTGCAGACGCACAGTGGATTCGTGATTTAGTTGCCAAGGCGCCCAGTCAGTTCACGCAAATTTCGCGCAACCCTGCGCGCAATGTCACGATCGGGGGTAATCATCAGGTGTTTGCCCCAATTTATGGTGCGCCGTTTGTGCGTGATTTGGAAAAAGGGCGCAGATATGCGGCCTTTGATGATTACGAAAAATTGCTAAAATTGGTATATCTGCATCCAAACCTGCATCATGGTGGGCTGGTCATTTGTGAACCCACCGATATTCCTGTGTCAAAACGTCATTTGGATATGGTTTTCGCGCAAATGACCCTGTCAGATAAGCCACATCTGGGTGCCATCACCGAAAAAAGCCGTGCGCAGGATAGTGTCGATATGGTGGAAATCATGTTTGGTGCGGAAGTGATGGATGAAAACGTGTGTATCATGGCCAATGTGAACACCAACTCGCCCCTTCTGGTGGATCGCGTCGTAAGTGAGGCGATCCAAGTTTATTCATCCCGCGGGCAGGCGATGGTGGTCACACCCTTTATCCTGACAGGTGCAATGGGACCAGTTAGCACGGCGGCCTCGGTCGCGCAGGCCGTTGCAGAATCCATGATGTGCTGTGCATTTGCGCAATTGGTGCGCCCCGGTGCGCCGTTTGTGATGGGGAATTTCCTATCGTCCATGAGCCTTAAATCAGGTGCCCCTACATTTGGAATGCCCGAACCCGTGTTGTCCAATTATGTGATTGGACAAATGGCCCGGCGATTGGGATTGCCACTGCGCTGTGGGGGATCCTTGACCGCGTCAAAAATCGAAGATGCCCAAGCCGCCTATGAAAGTGCAGATAGTATGCATTCCACAATGTTGGCGGGATCAAACTATACCTTGCACGCAGCGGGTTGGTTAGAGGGTGGCCTGTCAACGGGATTTGAAAAGCTAATCATGGATGCGGATCGTTTGGGCAGTTACCAAAAATTCTTGGGCCAAGGGTTGGATTTGGGCGAAGACGCCTTTGCGCGCGACGCCTATAACCAAGTGGCACCAGGGGGCCATTTCCTAGGCAGTGATCACACTATGCGCAACTATCAAACGGCCTTTTATGAACCTAAGCTGAGCGATAGTGAAAATGTCGAAAGCTGGGAAGAGGGCGGTTCCAAGGATATGCGCAAACGCGCCTATGAACGCTGGAATGAAATGTTGAAACAATATGAACCACCCGCATTGGACGCAGCAAAGCGAGAGGCGTTGACGGATTATGTTGCACGGCGCAAATCGGAATTGCCCGATGCGTGGTATTGATTAGGGAGAGTGAGAGATGCCAACCATTCAAAAAGATGAAACAACTGGCGGCAAAGCCTTACCCAGTCACGCAAAAGTTGTCGTTATTGGGGGCGGTGTCGTTGGGTGCTCTATTCTATTCCATTTGGCAAAATTCGGATGGAAGGATGTTATCCTGCTAGAGCGGGATGAGTTGACATCTGGATCCAGTTGGCACGCGGCGGGTCAAATCCACACGATCAGCTCGGACCCGAACATCAGTCGATTACAGGGCTATACGATCGATCTGTATAAAGAGATTGAAGAGACATCAGGCCATTCTGTCGGGCTACATATGACTGGTGGGTTTTATTTGGCGTCCAATAAGGAATGGTATGACTACCTCAAACGCGAACGCTCAAAAGCGCGCTACATGGGTTTGCATCAGGAATTCATAAGCCCCGCTGAGGTTGCCGAACGTCACCCCCTGATTGATCCAAAACACTATTACGCCGCCCTTTGGGATGATCAGGATGGGGATTTGGATCCATCGGGTGCCACATATGCATTTGCGAAATCGGCGCGCGTTCATGGTGCGCAATATTTCACCCACACACCCGTAACCGCGACCACACAACGCGCGGATGGCAGTTGGGATGTGAGTACACCACGCGGCGTTGTGAACGCAGAAATCATTGTGAACTGCGGCGGTCTTTGGGCGCGCGAGGTTGGCAATATGGGTGGCTTAAATGTGCCTGTGCAACCAATGGAACACCATTATTTGTTGACCGAAAAAATTGATGAAATTGCAAATTTTGGCTCTCGGTTGCCCTGCGGTATTGATTATGAGGCGAATATTTATTTTCGTCAGGAACGCCAGGGTATGCTTTTGGGGACCTATGAACCCGTTGGAACACCCTGGAAAGTGGGCGGAACACCGTGGGATTTTGGGCACGAATTGCTGCCGCCGAATTTGGATAACATCGCGGATCGTTTAGAATTGGCCTTTGATCGTATTCCTGCCTTGGCAGAGGCGGGGATTAAGGATGCCATCAACGGCCCATTCACATTCGGCCCAGATGGTAACCCGATGATTGGCCCCGTTCCTGGCATGACCAATTATTGGTGCGCTGTTGGGGTTATGGCGGGGTTCTGTCAGGGGGGCGGTGTTGGCCTAAGCATGGCGGAATGGATGATTGATGGGGAACCCTCGATCGATGTTTGGGCGATGGATGTGGCCCGCTTTGGCGATTGGGCGACACCTGATTGGGGTACGGTCAAATCGACAGAAAATTATGAACGTCGCTTTGTGATGACCTTCCCCAATGAAACCCTGCCAAAGGGCCGTGTTCAACAAACAACCGCGCTTTATGACCGTTTGGTGTCCAAGGGCGCGCGCATGGGGCAATCCTTTGGGCTTGAAAATGCGCTGTGGTTTGCAAATGACCCAGAGGACGCATGGGAGGATCCGACATTTGAACGCAATCGTTCGCATACGTATGTGGCCGCGGAATGTGCCGCTGTGCGCGGTGCTGTTGGTGGGATCGAAGTTGCCAATTTTGCAAAACACGTGATCAAAGGCGCAGGCGCGCGGGACTGGCTAAATAAAACCATGGCGGGTTTCATTCCTAAACCTGGGCGTATTGCCCTGACCCCGATGATAACAGAAAAGGGACGCCTTTATGGGGATCTAACGGTGGCGTGTTTGGCAGATGATCATTTCATGCTGTTTGGATCAGGCGTGATGCAGGATGCGCACAGCCGCTTTTTCGCCAAAACCTTGCCCGATGGTGTAACGCATGAAAACCAAACGGCCCAGTGGCATGGCATTGCTTTGTCGGGTCCGAAATCACGTGAACTTTTGTCCCGCATCACCCGTGATGATGTGTCAGCCGAGGGGATGAAATTCCGCGATTGTCGTGAAACCTTTGTCGGGGGTGTGCCTGTTGTTTTGAACCGCATTAGTTTTTCGGGTGAATTGGGGTATGAGATTTACTGTCGTCCACAGTATCTGTTGCGCCTGTCCGATGCGATTGAACAGGCGGGCGCAGATTTGGGATACAAATGGTATGGTGCACGCGCATTGATGTCCCTACGCCTTGAAAAAGGATGGGGCGCATGGGGTCTGGAATTCCGCCCCGATTTCGACGCTGTGGAAAGTGGCATGGATGCGTTCATCAATTGGAACAAAGAGTTTACAGGCAAATCCGCAACCCTTGCTGCAAAACAGGCGGGTCCGAAGCGTAAATTGGTAACCTTAGTCATTGACACCCCGATTGATGTCACTTCGGATGAGGCGGTCTTGGTTGGGGATACGGCTGTGGGGTACATCACGTCTGGTGGGTACGCCCATCACGCGGGATGTTCGATGGCAATGGCCTATGTCGCAGCAGAACACGCCGCTGCGGGTGCAACATTGGATGTTGAAATTATGGGCGAACGTTATGGCGCAACGGTTCAGGGGGAACCGATCTATGACCCAAGCGGTGCAAAAATGCGTGGCTAAGGCCACTTGATTGCGCAAGCGTTGAAATCAAAAACTTAGTCATGAACGCGGGCCAAGTGGTCCGCGTTTTTTTATACAGTTGATTTCGCATCGATTTACATGTTCAACTTCAGCCAAATGATAAAAAGCAGGGGTGGTCAAACATGAAAAAACCAGAGGATTTACGTTCAGCACGCTGGTTTGCACCAGATGATTTACGTTCGTTTGGACACCGATCACGCGCCATGCAAATGGGTCTGGATGGCGCAGATTGGGAGGGTAAGCCAATCATCGCAATCATCAACACTTGGTCAGATTTATCGCCCTGTCACCACCATTTGCGTGACCGTGCCGAATACGTGAAAAAGGGGGTTTATCAGGCAGGCGGCATGCCCGTTGAAATGCCGGTTCATTCCTTTGCTGAACAATTTTTGAAACCTACCTCAATGCTGTACCGGAACATGGGCGCGATTGAAGTGGAAGAGACATTGCGCTCTCATCCCATTGATGGCGCTGTTTTGATGGGGGGGTGCGATAAATCGACTCCTGCCTTGGTCATGGGCGCCGTCAGCATGGGTATCCCATTTATCTATTTGCCTGCAGGGGCCATGTTACGTGGTAATTATGCGGGTGAAAAACTGGGCTCTGGCACGGATACATGGAAATATTGGGACGAACGGCGCGCGGGCAATATCAATAAAGAACAATGGGACGGCGTCCAAGGCGGCATTGCGCGCAGTTATGGCACGTGCATGACCATGGGTACCGCATCCACGATGATGAGTATTGCGGATGGCTGGGGGCTGACCTTGCCTGGTGCATCGACCATTCCCGCCCCTGATGCAGGCCACAAACGTATGTCGGCGGCCTGTGGTCGGCGCATCGTTGATATGGTGTGGGAGGATTTGACACCTAATCAAATCATGACCCCAGCCAGCACGCGCAATGCCGTCACCGTTGCCATGGCCACAGGATGTTCCACAAACGCTATTATTCACCTAATTGCTATGGCCCGTCGTGCGGGTGTGGACCTGACATTGGATGATTTGGATGACATTGGACGCACAACGCCCGTTATTGCGAATATTCGCCCCTCTGGGTCTGAATACCTGATGGAGGATTTTTATTATGCAGGTGGTTTGCGTGCCCTGATGGTTGAACTGGGCGATAAATTAGATCTCAGCGTGAAAACGGTGACGGGTAAAACACTGGGCGAATGCCTAGAGGGTGCCATCAATTACAACGACG
>CAXABH010000110.1:0-6213 GCA_963966925.1 uncultured Rhodobacterales bacterium | reverse complement strand
AGAGAGAGAACTTGATATGGCACGATTGATTTACCAAACTGAATACGAACTTGAAGAGATGCAGTCTGCTGGTATTGACTTTAACCAAGCCCTTCGTATTATCAAAAACTTCATGGGTACTGACGATACCCTTGACGCTCTCAAAGGTTTTGAGAAGCGTTATGCGAAAGCTGAAGTTGAAGCTCTTGAGACTGACGACTACGATTTCGACCATGACTGGCGATACGAAGTCTACTCTTACAACCTTCTGGTTGAAGGTTTCGGTAAACTGTTTGCACCAAAAGAGGCATAATTATGGATGCAGTATTAGGTGGTCTTTATAACGAGTTGATGTGCCTCTGTGAGGTACGTGGGGAGTTGTCTCCCGAAGACAACGCACGTGTCGAGGATCGCATCCTCGCACTTCAATTTCAAATTGAGAAGCTAGAGAAATCTAGTCCGTGAATATTACCATAAAAAAGTTTTCAAAATGTGTTGACGTATGTTTTGAAATCGTGTTACACTTACCCTGGCACGCAAATCAGGCGAATTAACCACAGACGACATAAACGCATTGTGGATGTCTGTTCAGGGTGAAAGTCTGGGGCCAGCATTTGAATTTGTGGACGGGTACGAAACATTTTGGGCCTATATTCCACACTTTGTTCATTCGCCTTTCTACGTCTATGCCTATGCCTTTGGCGATGGTTTGGTAAACGCGCTTTATGCGGTTTATCAGGATCAACCAGAAGGGTTCCAAGACAAATATTTCGATATGCTGCGCGCGGGCGGATCAATGCATCACAGCGATCTACTTGCCCCCTTTGGACTGGATGCGGCAGATCCGAAATTCTGGGACAAAGGTTTGTCAATGATTTCTGATATGATTGACGAACTTGAGGCGATGGAAGGATAATTTCGCAAAATACGCCCCATTCCATTGACTTTCGCGCAATCCACACAAAATCCCTGTGTATGGGGGTTTTGTCCATGTGGAAACAACTAGCGGTATTGATACTAATGACATTAGCAACGCAAGTCGCGAGCTTTGAATTTCAAAGCATTGATGGCGGCACGATTGATCTATCCGAATTTCAAGGAAAACCAGTCCTTATTGTAAACACGGCCAGTCGCTGTGGATTTACAGGCCAACTTGAAGGCATGCAAAAACTGCACGAAACCTATGGGCCAAAGGGGTTGGTTGTTTTGGCAATCCCGTCAAATGATTTTCGCCAAGAGCTGAAATCAGGCGAGGACGTGAAAGAATTTTGCGAAGTAACCTATGGCCTGACGCTGCCCATGACGGAAATCACATCCGTCAAAGGGGAAAAGGCACATCCATTTTACAAATGGTTACAACGTGAACATGGGTTCAAACCACGATGGAATTTTTACAAAGTTCTGCTGGACGCAAATGGAAATTACGTCGACAGTTACAGCTCTGTTACGAAACCCATGTCTGGTAAAATCATTAATACAGTCAACACTCTGCTGCGTTAACGCAACACCATTGGTTGGGCCAGCCATTCCCGCAGAGCCGCGTTGACCATGTCAGGTTGTTCTAACGTAGGATAATGACCCGCGTTTGGAATGACATGCAACGTTGCATAGTGGATCAGCGCAGCCATGAATTCATGACGCTTTGGCTGGGTTAAAGGATCTGTTTCACCGCAAATCACTGCCGCGGGGACGCGGCATTTGCGCAATGTGCTTTGATGATCTGAACGTTTTTGGATCGCGCGCAATTGTTCGACCATGACATCTGGCCCGACACCCAACGCCATGTCCCGAACAATTTGCAATGTCCCAGCCCGAAGCGGCCCATTGCCGATTGACGTCAGCGAACGTTCTTCGATCACCGAATGTCCACAGCCCGCGCGCGCCTTGGTAATATCCGCCTCTCGTGCTGCGCTTTCTTGGGGTGTGTCGGCCAATGCGTTTGTAGCAATCAGAGCAATACGGGTTACACGATCCGGCACTTTATGCAGCAATTCCATGGCCCCAAAACCACCCAAATCATACCCAGCAACTGCAAATCTGGGGGGCAAATGATCTAACAATCCACGAATATAGTCGGGCATACTACGCCCTGTCATCGCGAGGGGCAGAATAACCATACGATCCTTAGAAAATTCAGAAATTTGTGGGTCGAAAATACGCGCATCGCACATGTATCTGCCCAACAAAACCAATGGTTCTTGCTGCATATTATCCACCACCTATCCCTATGGGTATAGATGCATAAACTTTTGCAGCGACGCAAGAGGGATCCGACATTGGGGGCAAGAATTCTTGCCCCCAATAAAATCACAAATTATTCAAGTGTCGACCAGAACAGACTTAGGTGTTTTGAAACGATCTCGTCATAGCGATTTGATTTTTTCAATTCCTCAAGCCCGGCATTGAACCGATAAAGATGCGTGGTACCGCGCCAGTGTTTTTTGGAAATCAACACATGCAGACCCTCAATAGAAAGAGGCCGGCGCAGCGGCTCAACCGCACCTTTCAACCCAAGCTCGTTGATTTTTGTCCAACCCAAAAATTCGTTTAGGGTGACGCCATCAACTTCGCCCTTCATCAAAAGCTCAAAACAAGCATCAGGATTGGCAGCCTGCACCAATGTGATCAACCCCTTTTTCAACCATTCACGTCCTGCACGTTCTAAGTCATGTGTGAAGTAACCTTCTGGCCGACACAGGGTTTTGCCGTGAATATCCTCATCACTTTCAAAGGCAAATGCGTTATCAGTTCGTGTGAATACCAAGATCAACAATTCAACCAGTGGATCAGAAAAGTGGAAATTCGCACAGCGTTCGTTTTCACGATCTTCTTCGCAATTGGGACGCAACCATGGAAAACCCATATCAAATTTTTTGCCATCCAATTGTGGGAACAAATGCGTTGACCAACCATCATCCCACATAATCGCGTATGGCACAGGATGGGGAGTATTTTCCAATGCGGCATTGACCAATTCGGTCACCATCCCCTGCCCCAACCAATTGCGATCCGTAAAGGGCGCATAATCCGATCCCGTCAGCAATTTCATTTCGGCATCGTCTTGCAATAGCGGTGTTTGATCCGCAACCTGTACGCCGGGCAAACAGGGAATGTTCAACTCAGTCCCTGGCGCAAACTGCAACAATGCGCCATTCAGCTTGCCTTGGTTTGCGTAATAAATCACAGACCATTTTTGCGGATCCCCTAAATAGCGTTGTGCAATATCAAAAATGGTTTCGTTGCTTCCGACGACATGGGTTTTTGTACAATCTTGGGCCAGCGCACTGCTGACCCAAAGGGACATAAAAATTGCTAAAACGTATCTGATCATAGCTCACTCCAAATCTTGGACATGTGACGATCAATGATGTCTTGGTATGTGCCGTTTTGTTTTATGCTATCCAAGCCGCGGTTCACTGTGTCAATCAGGGCCGCTGCATCAGGGTGCGATTTATTCACCAACACATGCAATCCTTCGATCGACAGCGGGCGGGATTGAACCACATCAACCCGTGATCCTAAGTCTAAATCTTTGATCGCCTTGCGCCCTGTAAATTCGTTTAGAGCCACGGCGTCTGCTTCGTTTTTGATCAAAGCCTCAAAGCAGTCTGCAACACTGACCGGTTGGACCAGTGTGATTTTTCCATCACGCAGCCAGTTGCGGCCATCTTTGTCTAGATCATGCGTGTAATACCCCTTAGGGCGGCAAATACGCTTGCCGAAAATGTCACTATCTTCGCGGAATTGGATGGGATGCGTACGATCAATGAATAGTAACACCAGCATTTCAAACATCGGATCCGAGAATTCAAAATTGGCGCAGCGATAGTTGTCTGGATTTTGTGCGCAATCTGGCTGCAACCAAGGAAAGCCCATATCCAACATCGCGTTCGACAACAATGGATCCAAATGCGCAGACCAATCATTCACCCAATGCACTTGATACCCGTCTGTCCCCGATGCCTGCGTCATAGACGCGTGAACAATTTCAGTCACAAGTCCGTCATTCAGTGCATCACGATCTGTGAACGGCGCATAATCATCCGCAGTCAGCAAATTCACACGTAATGCACTGGGTGACTGCATCTGTGCGACTTTCACTTGTTTTGTTTCAACAGGCACGGGCGCGGGCTTTGCTTCGGCCTCTCGCACTCCGCCCTCTAAACCCAGTGGCAAACCATTGATACATGGCAAATTTAGCCGCTGTCCTACACGGATTTTATTCGGACTGTCCCCAATCTGATCCCGATTAGCGTTAAATATTGCGGACCACTTGCGCGCATCCTGATATTGTGAATCAGCGATCCCTGACAGGGTATCGCCCCCTTTGATTTTATAAACTCCCCCACAGCTTTGGGCCGATGCTGTCACAGCAATAGACAGCGCGGCGCAAAACGCACCTGTAAATAAACGCATCCAAATTCTCCCTTATACGACAGAGATATGGAACCGCATGTAGTGGATCAGGTCAAGGCACTACATATATGTTGTGGATAACTAAAATTTCCCTTTGGAATCAAACACCCAACAACGGGAACCAAACCCACAAAAAATCAAACTGAGAATTTTATCTACGAATCAAGCTTGGGTTGTATCCTGATCCGTGCTCCAATGGAATTTTCCATCTGCGGCGACAGGGGAAAACGGATTGAATGCAACCTCCCACATGTGTCCGTCAGGATCAGCAAAAAATCCACTGTGCCCACCCCAGAATATATCATGCGCAGATTTCAAGATTGCGCCGCCGTGGGTTTCTGCCGCCTCTAAAATCTGCGCAACTTCTGCCTTTTCTCGAACATTATAACCCAGCGTCGTGCGCGGGCGCATTTCCAGTTCTGGATCTAATCCCATATCCTGGGCCATGCTGTCCCAGGGATACAATCCAAACACAGTCCCATTCATATTGAACGCCGCAACCCCTGGCCCGGTTTGAACCGCCTGCCAGCCCATGTTTTGATAAAACTGAACGGCCCGCGGCAATTCTTCAACCGCAAGTGTAATCAAACTAATGCGTTGTTCCATAAATTAACTTTCTAAAATGCGTTCTAGTTTTTGTTGAATTACGTCCAAACAGGGTGGTGTGGAATAAGAATGATCCGCCCCTTTTGTCAGTGTTAAATGCAAATCGTCTGCCTCAATATGGTCCAGCAAACGCAGCGCTGTTTCACGCGATACGGCATTATCCAGTGTTCCTTGGACCATGTGAACTGGGCAATCAAATGCCAAAGGATCGCGCATAACAAACGCGCGACGGCTGTCAGTGAGCAGATGATCCGAAATGGGATAGGGATCGCCATAATCCGACGGAATATAGGTCACACCGTTTTCTGCGATTTCCTGTTTTTGCGACGTAGTAAAACTGGCCAGCATGCTATCCTCGGTGAAATCTGGGGCCGCAGCGATCAGGATCAAACCACGCAAACGATCCCCCATCGCGCGGCCAAGGTTTAGGGAAATCCACCCCCCCATCGATGATCCAATCAGGATCAATTCACCGCTGGTTTGCGCATCAATCACTGCGGCTGCATCCTCGGCCCATTGTGCGACGCTGTGTTCGGTGAAAACACCTTCGGATTGACCATGTGCCGCGTAATCAAATCGCAAAAACGCCTGCCCACGTGCCTTGGCCCAGTCTTCTAAAAACATCGCCTTAGACCCCGTCATGTCTGACATAAAGCCCCCAAAAACACAACGGTCGGCCCCGACCCTGCGATTTTGGAAAAGGCTAATTTCTGCCCCCGCGGTCCTGCCATGTACTGTGTCATAGGATGCCCCCTTATTTGTTATGCAGAGTATGTCGTTTGATTAAGCCACAGACAAGTTCAATCGGTTTGTACCACAAGGTTTCAGCGCAAACAGACCCTGATTGCCACTGTCGCAAAATAGAACAGCATTTTGACCGCGCACATAGAAATCAACACTTGACCCTATGACCTAAAAACGGCAGACGTGACGCAAACCAAAAACCCGCAACCGGGCGTTCCGTGGGCGCCAAAACGACGAGGAGGACCAAGATGTCCCAAATCTCACTTACCTTTCCCGACGGCAATAAACGCGACTATGCAGCTGGTATTACAGCGGCAGAGGTGGCGTTGGATATTTCCACATCCCTTGGGAAAAAAGCGATCAGCGCGACTGTAAATGGCGCGCATTTTGATTTGCAATGGCCGATTGACGCAGACGCGTCAATCGCCATCAACACTCTGAAAGATGCCGAACCTGCACTGGAATTGG
>CAXABH010000109.1:0-6215 GCA_963966925.1 uncultured Rhodobacterales bacterium | reverse complement strand
TCGCAAGAGATACAATTTTCACATGAACCAAAGGAAACGCACAGCCAAATTCCCCTGGCCCCATATGGCGGGAATGTTGCATTTTGCGATCCGCTGCCAGTTCACATCAATAACATTCGACACCCTTGCAACCATGTTACCCACAAAAAAATAAGGCCACCAAAACTATGGCAGCCAAATAATTGGGGAAAGGGAGTGCGTTAAACCTATCAGATTGAAACAACGCCACGTCTGTCACAAATGCGAAGAAGGTCGGGGCGGAGATCATTGTAAAATTACAAATCTACAATTTTCTCCGAACTCCCCCGTAAAGTTGTGAAGGTTTAAAAACCTATTGAACGGAATTCTGTGACGCTTGATCGAAACTGTGCGTCACGGATGGATCCACATCAAATGACATCACCACACCCTTTGTGATCCGTTCTGGTTCGGTTGTTTTCATGATGAATTGCGTACCCGAAGGTGTTTCACAATGCACCAATGCATACTCTCCAAGATGTTCGATCAGATTTGGCGTCCCTTCAAGGACACCAGACCCGGATGACACAAATGCAAAATGTTCAGGGCGAATGCCTAAAACATCGCCGCCTGATTTGATCATCGCACGCCCTGCATCCGTTAATTCATCCGCTGTAAAGAAGTTCATTTTTGGGCTACCGATAAACTGAGCCACGAACATATTAGACGGGTTGCGATACAATTCAATTGGCGAACCAATTTGTTCAATGTTGCCCCCCCGTAGGACAACGATTTTATCCGCCAATGTCATCGCTTCGACCTGATCGTGCGTGACGTAGATCATGGTTGTGCCCAAACGCTCGTGCAGACGCGCGATCTCAATACGTGTTTGAACGCGCAACGCAGCGTCCAAATTCGAAAGTGGTTCATCAAACAAAAAGACCTCGGGTTCACGCACAATCGCACGTCCGATGGCGACACGCTGTCTTTGACCACCAGACAACGCCTTGGGTGTACGATCCAATAGATTGGTAATTTCCAAAATCTCTGCTGCCTGACGAACACGGCGATCAATCTCAGCTTGGGGCGTTTTGGCCTGCTTCAATCCAAATGCCATATTTTTATACACAGTCATGTGTGGATAAAGGGCATAGGTTTGGAAAACCATTGAAACGCCCCGCTTGGCTGGCGCGACTTCGTTCACCACTTGGTCTCCAATGGCGATTGTGCCGCCACTGATACCCTCTAAGCCTGCGATCATGCGCAGTAGTGTCGACTTACCGCACCCTGATGGCCCAACGAACACAACGAATTCGCCATCTTTAATATCCAGATCAATACTTTCGATCACTTTTGTTGCGTCATAGGATTTTGCAACATTTCGTAAGGTTAAGCCCGCCATTTTTTATCCATCTCTTCAATAGCCGCCACAAGTGAAGGCACAAATTCATCGTATCGTTTCGGAAGATCGCCCCAAAGATCAGCATCACTCGCTAGTCGCGTTTCGTTCCCTGCAGCAACCAGTGGTGCAACACGATCCCACAACGGTTCGTGGTAGGGGATTTTACAAACCCCCTCTTGCACGCGACGTGCGTAAATGACCCAAGATGCGATGCAATCAAATCCTGCTTTAGGAAGCATTCCTAATTTCAAACATGCCGCCAAAGTTGGCCGAATATAGATCGACATTTTGGAATAACCGTCCATGCAAATCCGTTCCAAATTATCGGCAATTCCACCATTTTCAAATCGCCGCGCAATTTGTCCTAAGTAGGCAGCCGTATCAAATGGTATGTTGCTATCTAAACCCTTTAAGACCTCGTCGCGTTCCCAAGCGTCAAAATGCGCACGAATATCTTGGTCGTGCATCGCCTGATCAAATGTGGCATGACCAGCCAGCGCGCCCAGATAGGCAAGTCCTGTATGACCACCATTCAGTATTCTGATTTTGGTTTCTTCATACGGCACCACATCTGCCACGACTTCGACACCGACTTTGGCCAAGTCAGGAAAATCAGATGCAAAATTATTTTCCAAAACCCATTGGATAAATGTTTCTGCATGAACAGGGGATTGCGCGTACTGTTCCCAATTGGCTGCCACTTCTGTTTCCAATGCCTCGGTTGTACGAGGCGTGATCCGATCAACCATCGAACACGGAAATGTTGCGTTGTTTTTGATCCATGTGACCAAGTTATCATTGCCCTGCGCCGTGACATAAGAAATCAGTGCATTTTTCAACACATGACCATTGTCACGAATGTTATCACAACACAGGATCGACACAGGCCCAGCATCTGACGTTGAGCGTGCCTGCAGTGCTTCAGATAGAAAGTCATAGATCGTCTCGACTTTTTCGCCCCTTAGTCCCGCTGCGATAGGTCCTTCGGATAGATCAAGCGACCAGTCATTTTTGAAATAATATCCGCTTTCGGTCACGGTAGCCGAGATTACTTTCACCTGCTTTTCACAGACTTTCGCAATCGCTTCCGCGCGCGCTGTCACTGCATCAATATGTTCGACGTGTGATCGCACTAAACGATATGACAGCGTCCCATCTGGATCGATCTCCTTCAAGACATAACCGGATTTTGCTTCGGCTGATTTTGCAAATGCGCCAGACTCGGACGAGCGTAAATTAATCGCAGTAATCCCCCAATCCAGATCGCCCGTATGTTCCATGTAATCGTCAATGTAAACGGATTGATGCGCACGATGGAATGCACCGTAGCCAAGGTGCACAATACCCGTTTTGCACTGCGAAACATCGTATTTAGTTTGATATAGCATTGGAGATGTCATCGTTTCACGTCCCTATCTGCTAGCAATTCACGCCGCACAAAATCTCGATAATTTGATGGGGTCATCTGCTTAATCTTAAGAAAATGACGATTAAAGTTGGCCAAATTATTGTACCCGACCTCATGACAAATGGTAGCAACCCTTAAATCAGTGGCCTGTAGCATTGAACACGCTTGACCGATACGAACGCGGGTTACAAATTCGCTGAATTTGCTGCCTGTAAATTTCTGGAAATTTCGGGCAAATGCAGTTTGGCTCATTGCGGCCATGTCAGCGGCCTTACTCAGAGATATGTCTTCTGCAAAATGTTCAGTTATGAAATCTACAACCTCGGCAATGCTTGACGTACTCGTTTTAAAGTTTGGATAACTTACATTGGCGACAGATAGGCGTTTTTGATCAGGATGATCCTTGATCATCAACAAGAAACTCATGGCCTTTAACACACGCATCGCGCCGTGGGCATTGCGAATGTCAGTTAGCGCTTTTCGCGCAAATGCCAAATCGAAATTTGCAAACTCGATACCGCCTTTTGAACGCTCCAGTAATTCATCAAGTTCACGAAATTCTGGAAAACCCTCTTTCAGGCTATCGACACTGACTTGATTAAATTGAAACAACATGTCGCGTGTATCAACCACTTCGGGTGCACCGATATCATCTGTAACCCAGTTGTGCGGAAGATTAGGACCACATAAAAACAGCGATCCAGGTCCGAAATCACCAATGTAATCCCCGACAAAAGCCTTGCCTTTGGTCGCAACGATTAAATGTAATTCGTATTCTTCATGACTATGCCAACGGCAGAGGTTAGTGGGCCAGCCGTGCTCTAAATATCGAACAGACTCTACCGCGCGATCCACATACTCAAATTCTGGCGTTAAAATGGACATCGCTTTACCTCAACACATTTCCACCATCAACACCGATGGTTTGTGCCGTCATGTATTGCGACTGATTACTTGCCAAAAAAACAGCAGCCCTAGCTACATCCGTAGGCCGCCCCATATAACCCAGCGGAACAGCCTCTCCAACTTCGCGCTTTTTTTGACCGATTGCTTTGCCTTCGAACTTGGCGAATAGTCCATCAACTGTTTTCCACATCGGCGTGTCAATCACACCAGGAGAGATTGCGTTCACACGAATATTGTGCTGAGCAAGAGCCAATGCCGCTGATTGTGTGTAACTGATGACCGCTGCTTTGCTTGCACAGTAATGTGCCACTAACGCTTCTCCGCGATGTCCCGCCTGACTGGCCAAATTTATGATAGATCCAGCCAGGTCATTGGCCGTCAGAACCCGCGCAACAATTTGCATCACCGCGTACATCGCACGCACATTCACATCGAACAAACGATCAAATTGGTCCAAGTCGGCATCCAACACGGACCCCATATCAAACACAGCGGCGTTGTTAAACAGCACCTGCGGACGTTCGGCAGAAACCCAATCGGCAAGTACATCCAGCCCGGCTTGATCAGTTATATCAATTTGGCGATATTCATGCGCACAATCACCCTGAAAAGAGTCCGCGACATCTGTTACTAAAACGCGCGCTCCAAGGGCAGAAAAATGTTCGGCAGTTGCCTGCCCGATTCCGCCGCAGGCACCGGTCACCAAACAGGTTGTCCCCTCAAGGCTTATTGGAGCTGCGTCGTCAGGCTTCATTTCACCGCACCAAAGGTCAGGCCTTGGACCAACTGTTTTTGACAGAACCATCCAAGAACAACAATTGGCCCAACGGCTGCTGTTGATACAGCAGAGAGACGGCCAAAGAACAATCCTTCTGGTGCACGGTTCCCTTCGATCAGTTTTGACAGTGTGGCCGCGTCAGTGGTTGTCAGGCGAACAGTCCAGTAGGCCTCGTTCCAGCAAAAGATAAAGCAGAGCAATGCAGTTGATGCCAATCCGCCCCACGCAAGTGGCAGAACAATATCTTTAATCTCGCCCCAAATAGAGACCCCATCCATCTTGCCCGCTTCGATGATTTCTTTCGGAATCTCTTTGAAGTACGTAAACAACATCCAGATCACGATCGGTAGATTGATCAGACTTAGCACAATGATGATCAAGAAATGCGTATCAAATAACCCCAACAAGTTCTTTGTCAGAAAGGTCATCGGATAAAGCACCGCCGCTGCAGGCAACATTTTGGTTGAAAGCATCCACATCAAGATATCTTTTGTGTGACGCGATGGATCGAACGCCATGGCATAGGCCGACGGAACGCCCACAATCAGTGTAAATGCAGTAGCAAAAACCGACGTAATAACCGAGTTTTTGGCGAAACGCCAATAATCGTAGTTTTCCGTCATATTTAGGTAGTTTTCTAATGTTGGCGTGAACAAAAATAAATGTTCAGGCTTTACCGCATCAGCGTCGGTTTTAAAGCTGGTAAACACCATCCAGAAAATTGGGAAAAAGAACACAATCGCCACTGTCCATGCAAGCACGGGCCAGAACACTTTGGAGAATGTGGATTGATTTACAGCTACAGTCATTTTCTTTCCCTAGTCCATCAAGCTTTTGCCGATAATACGCAGCAAAAAGATCGCAACGATATTGGCCAAGATTACCGCAAAAATACCTGTGGCACTTGCTGCACCAATGTTGTTTGATGCAAATTCGCCAATCAAATAAGGCAAGTTTTTATTGCCGTTACCGCGGGATACAATTTCAATTTCAGCATATAGCGATAGGTGGAAAATCGCCTGGATCATAACCACAATCGCAATTGGTCGGGCAAGATGCGGGATTGTCAGGTTTACAAACTGTGACCACGCGCTTGCACCATCTAACACAGCCGCTTCTTTCTGCTGTTGATCTTCTGATTGCAGCGATGTCATGAAAATAAGAATAGCAAACGGTGTCCACTGCCATGTCACCATGATAATCACCGCATAGGCTGAAGTCTGCGTTGCCCTAAACGACATCGGTTCAAGTTGCGGCCACAATGAAAAGAAGTGACCCAATACCGGAAAATCGCGCAGGCCGTCGATAACGCCGTTCAAACCGCTTACAATCAAACCGTTTAAACCCAATACCGGATCCAGAAGCATGTTGATCCAAAGTACGGCGTTTACGGCTGGCATCACAAAGAATGGCGAGATCAGCAAAACCCGTACGATCCCGCGCCCTGGGAAAGATCGGTTAATCAAAACCGCAATAGCAAGGCCCAAAACTACTGTAAGTAAAATGATTGAACCGACGATGAAGATACTGTTTTGAACGGCAAACCAAAAATCTTTGGATTTGTATAAAACGTACTCGTAATTTCCCAACCCGCGCCAGTTATCGATGCTGGGGGTCGTCCATTCCGGCTTACGCAGATTGTTCAGCACATAGCGAATAAATGAGAAGAATAGGGTCATCCCAAGTGGTACCAACATCCACACCAACAAAAGCAGCACTGCTGGGGTCTGCATTAGGCGTGGTAGGGTGCGCTGTGACATGGG
>CAXABH010000108.1:0-6251 GCA_963966925.1 uncultured Rhodobacterales bacterium | reverse complement strand
CATTGGACGTTTGTTCAAACTTGCGTCCCCTGTGAAAGTCGCCGTGATCGGACATGTGGCCATCATCCCCATGATCAAACGCACGCCCGTTCCAGAATTGCCACAATCAATCACATTCTCGGGTTCAGCCAAGCCGCCAACACCAACACCATGCACCGTCCAATGTCCTGGTGCGTGTTGTGTCACTTCTGCACCAAAGGCGCGCATGGCCTTGGCTGTGTCCAACACGTCTTCACCCTCGAGCAGGCCAAAAATTTCAGTCTTGCCAATGGCCATGGCCCCAAACATTAAGGATCGGTGCGAAATCGATTTATCCCCAGGAACATGTGCTGTCCCCGTTAGGGCATTTGCATGACCTGCTTGCATTGGAATGGGCGTGCCGTGTCCAGACATATGGCATCCTTTTTGACTGAATTTTTGAACCTTTTAACCGAGCCCCGAACCAAGGTCTAGGCATGTGGCTTCTGAAACGTCAAATAATGCGCGCCGCGCCCCTCACGAAACGCTTTTTGCTCATACCGCGTGGAAATCCAATCCTGCCAAGGCTTGCGCCAATCCAGAGGGCCCTCTGCCAACCAATCAAAGCCTGCTTTTGGGACCTCTTGCAGTGTTTGACGAACATAGTCGGGTATATCTGTAGCAACCCGCAAAATTGCCCCGGGTTTTAGGACATCATACAGGGGCAACAAATGCTCTTGGGTGACAAATCTACGTCTATGATGGCGCTTTTTGGGCCATGGATCTGGATACAATAGGAACGCTTTTGACACAGACGCTTTTGGCAAAACATCAAATAAATGGCGGGCATCACCGGGATGAATGCGCACGTTTTCGCAAGGCGTTTCGCGCAGTTTCTGCAACAACATCGCAACACCGTTTAAAAATGGCTCACATCCTATGATACCCACGTCAGGATTTGAACGCGCTTGATGCACCAAATGCTCACCACCGCCAAATCCAATTTCCAACCATAGGTCTTTTTGGGTAAATAGCGTTGATAAATCCAATTGCCTGCGATCTGGATTGACCTCCCAGGATACGTTCGGAACGCTTAAGCGCTCCAAATCTTCGTCCAAGGCTTCAATCTGCGCGGGACGCAGGGTTTTCCCTTTAAAGCGCCCATAAAAATTGCGCCACGGGGATCCGCTGGGGTGTTGTGTCTTTTCCATGGGCTGGGATTTAATCGTTTCGCGTGCGCGCTGCAAGCGCCAAGGCGAGCCCGTTGCAGGATGCATAAGGGCGAGAGATAGAGAGGCGCGCCCGACAGGGCGCGCCACCGCTTAATTCAGACGGCCGCTTTCAGCGCATCGATCAAATCGGTGCGCTCCCAGCTGAAGCCACCATCCGCGTCAGGTGCGCGGCCAAAGTGGCCGTAGGCAGCTGTGCGTTGGTAGATGGGTTTGTTCAGACCCAGATGCGTGCGGATGCCGCGCGGGGTTAGGTCCATACAGTCTGACACGGCTTTTTCAATCTGCTCTTCGCTGACCTGACCTGTGCCAAATGTATCTGCATAAATCGACAATGGACGCGCAACACCAATCGCATAACTCAGCTGAATCGTGCAGCGCTCGGCCAAGCCTGCTGCCACCACGTTCTTTGCCAGATAGCGCGCCGCGTAGGCCGCGGACCGGTCAACCTTGGTCGGGTCTTTCCCTGAAAACGCGCCGCCACCATGGGGGGCTGCACCGCCGTATGTGTCCACAATGATTTTGCGCCCCGTCAGGCCCGCATCCCCATCAGGTCCGCCAATCACGAATTTCCCAGTTGGGTTCACGTGCCATGCGGTGTCTGCGCCAATCCATCCCTCGGGCAGGGTTTCGCGGATATAGGGTTCGACCACCAGACGCACATCATCAGATGTCATCGCTTCATCCAAGTGCTGTGTTGATAAAACGATGGAAGTCACGCCCACGGGTTTGCCGTTTTCATAGCGCACAGTCAGCTGTGATTTTGCATCCGGTCCCAATGTGGGTTCTGTGCCATCTTTGCGCACCTCTGCTAAGCGGCGCAGGATCGCGTGCGAATATTGAATGGGTGCGGGCATCAATTCTTCGGTTTCATTGGTGGCATAGCCAAACATGATCCCCTGATCACCTGCACCTTCATCTTTGTTATCTGCGGCATCAACACCTTGGGCAATATGCGCTGATTGTTCGTGCAACAGATTGGTCACCTCGACGGTTTCGTGGTGAAATTTATCTTGTTCGTATCCAATATCTTTGATGCAGGCGCGCGCGATTTCATCGATGCGTCCCATATAGTTTGATAATTTCTCTTTGTCGGACAGGCCAACTTCGCCACCGATCACAACCCGGTTCGTTGTGGCAAATGTTTCTGCGGCAACCCGTGCCTCGGGCTCTTCTGCTAAAAAGGCGTCCAAAACCGCATCAGAAATGCGATCGCAAACCTTATCGGGGTGTCCTTCAGAAACAGACTCCGACGTAAATACATATGTGCTTCTAGTCATGTAAAATGCTCCATTAGATGAGTATCGTCACGCCAGGAAGCCGTTGTGACGACGTATAATCGAAGTAGGCCCAAGTGCGAGGCGCGTCAATCTTTAATTACACTTTGGCGCCGGGCCAGCACCAATAGTGCGATCCATGCCAGCCAAAATACCCAATCCCCAAACCGCACATAGGGTGTTTTGTAATGCACCAATGGCACCTGCACATCCAAATGACCAGCTGTGTTCAGCGGCATCTGCCCAACGATTTGCCCCCCTGCATCAATCACAGCACTGACACCTGGATTTGACACACGAATGATCGGCATACCCTGTTCAATTGCGCGCAGTCGCGTGATTTCTAAATGCTGCGCAGGACCTGAAAATCGGCCAAACCACGCATCATTTGATATTTGCACAATCACATCCGTTTCAGTGCGTGCCGCAGACACCGCGCGCGGGAAAATGATTTCATAACAAATCAGCGGCGTGATTTTGAGTGCATTTGACAGGATCAGTGAATGTGCGGATTGGCCCGCGGAAAAACCAACGCCAAACAGATCAGGGGCAAATCCAAACCCATTGCGTACCAACCAGTCTTCAAACGGTAGGTATTCGCCAAAAGGCACAAGATGGCGTTTATCATAGATCTGAGGTGCCAGATCGTCACGCGACAGCACCAGCGCGTTATACAGGCGATCACGTTCATCAATGCGTAAAACGCCAAAAATCACATCCGCCTGATCTGCAGCAGCGCGCAGACGTTCAATGTGACGCTCGGCATAGTTTAGGGGGGTGTAAATTGCACTTTCTGGCCAGATGATCAAATCAACCTTTGGGTCCGCAGCGGTCGCATCAATCATACGGTCAAAAAATAAGGGCGCATAAAAAGGATCCCATTTTTGGTTTTGCGGCACATTGGGTTGCACCAATCGAACGATTGTATCGGGCTTATCCAGTTTAATTTCTGGCAGAGGGAACATCGCACAGCCAAGCGCACCCAAACCAATCACGGCCACCTGCGCAAACATTCGCTGCGCGCATAATGCGCAGACACACAACAAAAAGAGCATCACCCCATAGGGGCCAACCCACGCAAAAAAACCTACAACAGGGCTTTCCCCCAGCGTGTAAGAAAGCAGTCCCCATGGAAACCCCGTGAATAAAACCCCCCGCACATATTCTGCCAGTGTTAATCCCAATACCCAGCCAAAGGGACCGAAACCAGATGCAAACAATCCCGCCGCACCCCAAAAAAGCGCCAAGCCCCCAGCCATTAAAACCAAGGCAAAAGGCGCCAAGAACCCCGTGGTTTTCAAATCAACTAAAAAGGGTTCGACGATCCAGTTCAGGGTCACAAGGAAATATCCAAACCCAAACACCCACCCCAATTTCATGGGCGACGTCACGTTGCGCGATAGCACAAAAAATAGGATCAGGCAGGCAATACTGACAGGCCAAAGCGATAGCGGAGCGTGGCCCAACGCAACCCCACCGCCCAGCACGACAGCGGCCCATTTAGGATATTGCACCGCCCTATCCCACCAGCGTTGAACCATGATTTATTCTGCAGCCTTCACAACCGAAGCCAAACGTAAACGAATGCGTTTTACACGACGTGGGTCTGCATCGACAATTTCAAATTCCGCACCATTGGGATGGGACACAACTTCGCCCCGCACAGGCACGCGCCCCGACAGCATAAAGAGCAGACCACCGACAGTACCCACCTCTTCTGCGTCAATTTCATCGTGTGCCACTAGGTCGATGCCCGTTTCCTTGGCAAAGTCATCCAATGGCGTTTTGGCAAGCAATAAAAACTGCCCCGGTTTTTCCTCGCTCCACAAATCGGCTTCTTCGATATCGTGTTCGTCTTCGATTTCACCCACCACCTGCTCCAGCAGATCCTCGATCGTCACCAACCCATCAACGCCACCGTATTCATCAATAACAAGGGCCATGTGCGAACGTTCCGTTTGCATTTTTGTCAACAAAACCGACAGAGGCATCGAGGGAGGCACAAACAACACAGGTCGCAACGTTTGGTTTAGGTCGAAATCATGATCTTCGGTTGCAAACCCATGAGAGAGTGCAAAATCCTTAAGGTGAACCATGCCAACGGGTGTATCCAAAGTCCCAGCAAAGACGGGCAATCGCGTCATGGTACTGCTACGAAATGTGTCGACTAATTCAGTTTTGGTCATCGTGTCGGGAACAGCAATGATTTCTGCTTTGGGAATGGCCACATCTTCGACACGCAAACGGCGAAGATTTGCAAGGCCCAGTTTTGGCGCACTGCTTTGGGATTGAGGCGCGGTTGTCAACTCGTCGCCTGTCGTGGAGTTTGCGAAAAACAATCGTCCGAAAAATCCAGTTCTTTTTTTGTGTGTGGTCTCGTTAGACTGCGCGCTTTGCGCTGCACTCGAGGACCCGTCAATATCGCCCATTTTTCCCTTCCGTCATTTTGGCGGTCTTACTGTTCGTATGGATTTGTAATCCCCATCTTGCCAAGTATTTCGATTTCAATACGTTCCATCAACGCGGCATCTTGGTCATCTATGTGATCATAACCTAATAGATGTAAAACGGCATGTACAATTAAATGTGTAATATGGTGCTGTGGTGCGATTTTACCAGACTCTGCTTCGCGCAAACAAGTATCATACGCAATCGCAATATCCCCCAGCTCGGGATCACATTCGGGATCTGGCAAATCAGGGTGTGCGCCCTTATGTTGTGCGGCGCGTTCTTCTGATGGCCATGACAACACATTTGTAGCCTGCGGTTTGTCCCGAAAATCACTGTTCAATTCCGCGATTTTTGTGTCGTCACACCCTAAAATGCAACATTCAAATCCAACATCCGCCTGTTCAAAATAGGACATGACAGCGGCAAACGCACGTTCTGAACACCCCTCTAAATCCAATGTTCTCCAGCGTTCATCCTCTAGGATGATATCAACACTCATGGATCTTGGGACCGTTTCGCATTCTTGATTAATGCGCGTTTACTTTCATCTTCGTAGGCCTCAATGATGGCGGCAACCAGTGGGTGGCGAACCACATCTTTTGATGTGAAATAATTAAACCCAACCCCTTTAATTCCTTTCAGCAGGCGTTCGGCATCTGAAAGCCCCGAAACAACACCACGGGGCAAATCAACTTGTGAACGATCCCCCGTAATCACCATCCGCGATCCTTCACCCAAACGGGTTAGAAACATTTTCATCTGCATAGATGTGGCGTTTTGCGCTTCATCCAATACAACAAACGCATTTGCCAATGTACGGCCGCGCATAAACGCAAGCGGCGCAATTTCGATACGTTTTTCTTCGATCAGTTTGGCCAATTGCTTGCCCGGTAAAAAATCATTTAAGGCATCATAAAGCGGCTGCATATATGGATCGACTTTATCCTTCATATCACCAGGCAAATAACCAAGTTTTTCACCCGCTTCGACTGCGGGGCGTGACAGAATAATCCGATCAACATCCCCAGAGATGAATTTGCTAACGGCAACCGCCACCGCCAAATAGGTTTTACCCGTTCCCGCCGGACCAATTCCAAAGGCTAATTCATGTTCCATCAGTGAATGCACATAGGCCTTTTGCGCATCAGTGCGGGGTTCAACTGCCTTTTTGCGGGTTTTTATTTCAACATGGCTTTTTGAAAACATCTCAAGCTGATTGTCGTTTTCTGGATTCATCCGCAATTCGCGATCAATATCGGCAAATTCAACAGTCTTACCGTTCTCCAAACGTTCATATAATTTCCGGATCACACCCAATGCATCGCTTGCGGCCGTG
>CAXABH010000107.1:0-6353 GCA_963966925.1 uncultured Rhodobacterales bacterium | reverse complement strand
TTAATCAAGAGACGTTCAGAACACTCAAGGCAACGTACTACCGTGTTGCGCTCGAGACGATATTTATCTGGCCCTAGATTGCGCATCCACCGAATATTACAAGGATGGAAAATACGTCCTAGCAGGCGAAAATAAAACGCTAAGTTCAGATGATAACGTGGCTTATCTTGAGGCGCTTGTGAACGACTATCCGATCATCTCAATCGAAGATGGCATGGCCGAAGATGACTGGGCAGGTTGGAAATCACTCACCGATGCGATTGGCGATCGCGTGCAGTTGGTGGGTGATGATCTGTTTGTAACCAACCCAGATCGCCTGTCCCAAGGGATTAGTGATGGCTGCGCCAATTCCATGCTGGTTAAGGTAAATCAAATCGGGTCCCTGTCTGAAACAATGCGCGCTGTCGAAATGGCGCACCGTGCACGATATACAAACGTGATGTCACATCGTTCGGGTGAAACCGAAGACGCAACAATCGCGGATCTTGCTGTGGCGACAAACTGTGGTCAAATCAAAACAGGCTCTTTGGCACGTTCAGATCGCTTGGCAAAATACAACCAGTTGATCCGCATCGAAGAAATGTTGGATGAAACCGCGATCTATGCTGGTCGCTCGATCCTGCGCAGCTAATACATCCTGGCGCGGTTTGCGAACCGCGCCAAACAACCCAAACGGGTATCGCATAAATCCATAAACCCTGATAGGTATTTGCAGGGATATTGGGAACAACCTTAAATTGATATACCTAGCCAAAGCCCCCCACTTACAATCCTAATCCCCACATTCACCATATGTCATAACTTGGTCAGACTGTTCCCACTACTCACGGGACCTCTATACCATGCCAGACGATCGTTTCACGCAAACAACCCTGCACGCACCGCGCGCGGATCAGAGTGAGGCAATCGCAACATATAAATCAGGTGCGCACCTGCTGAACTATGCCTATTCTGGGCGGCATTCAGGCGTTGCAACAATTGACGCGCTGTTGCCCGAACAGAATGGATTTAGCGTCTGGAACACCACGGCCGCAGGCACAATCATTCCCTTCAGTTTCATGGATGCCTCACTACGATATTTCGACACGGCTTCTTATGCAAATGCCTCAGACCCAACGACACGTGGTGTTTATGAATCTGACATTCTGGAATTAAGCGAAGATCAGAAAAATGCAATTCGAATGGGACTAAGCGAATGGGCCCGCTATATTGATGTTGAAGTCGCCGAAGGCAACGATGAAGTAGGCCTTTTGCGTTTTGGCGGCACAAACTACACAAGCGCATCCGGCTACGCATGGGCCTATTATCCCAATTGGTACTATGCAGCGGGTGGGGATACATGGTTCAGCCCGAACATGATGCGCGAAAGCAACTGGTTACCAGGAACATATGAATACCTAACAGTGATCCATGAAATAGGACACGCTCTGTCTTTGGCCCATGCGCACGATGGGCACGAAATGCCAGATGCACAGGATGATATCCGTTACACAATTATGTCCTACAACAATCATGATAGTCAGATCACGCACTGGATGGACGGAAAATTGGTACATCATGGGGCCTACACACCGATGGCCTATGATATTCAGACCGCACAATATCTTTACGGCGCGAACGCGACAACAGAAATTGAGGCAACAACATACACCTTTGACCAATCTGTACCGCGCGTTCAGGCGCTTTATGATACAGGTGGTATTGATGCGATTGACCTAAGCAAATTTACACTGCGCAATGTTGTGGACCTGACGCCTGGTGCGTCATCGACACTTGGGTATACGCACCACATTGATGACAATACCGCAATTGCATTTGGGACCACCATTGAAAACGTTTTCGCAGGCAGCGGATCTGATGATGTGTTTGGCAATGATGCCAATAATGAAATTCACGCAGGCGCAGGGGATGATCTGATCGCCGGTGGCGCAGGCAATGATACATTGCTGGGCCAATCCGATCACGACACGATATCTGGCGGTACGGGCCATGACCATGTGCTGGGTGGCGATGGGCATGACCACCTAAGCGATACCTGGGGGAACGATATCTTAAACGGTGGTGAAGGCGGCGACATCCTGATCGCGCATCTAGGGGAAAACACCCTATCAGGGGGCGCAGATAACGATGTGATCTGCGCTGGACTGGGGGATGATAACTTAGACGGTGGATCAGGCGATGATTTACTGATTGCGGATTATCCACACAGATATGCCCGTGGGAATGACACATTGATCGGCGGGGATGGAAATGACAAATTGGATGGCGGCCAAGGCGCGGATGAATTTGTATTTTTCATCGATGATACGGGCAATGATACCATCGCGCAATTTGACACTGATGGCACGTTGATTGGTGCGGGTTTTGATGTTGGTCAGGACCAAATCCACTTAATTTCAGACACAGGCGCAGCACAGGACTACGCCCTGCATTACACCGATCAAGGTGCTGTTTTAACATGGGGCACTTCCCAAATTCTGATTTATGGGATGGCCGAAGATTCCTTGGGGATCTTTGATATTTTGGTAGGTGACACATGGGCATAGTAAGAACAATCGGCATTATTATTACACCTTTATGCGTAGCAGCCTGCGGGGGCGGCGGCGGCGGGGACGTCATTCAGCAAAACATCCCAACAACTTCGCGCGCAACGGAAACGACAACAACATTGTTGTCGCCCTATTCCACCACATCCAGCATTGGGCAGTCTGGGCAGATATATGTGCTTGAGCGTTTGTCGGTTAGGGCCCAAAAACGGCTGTCTGCGTGGTCAAACGAAACCTATCAAGAACAGTTCACATTAGAACACGTGTTGGTTGAAGAAAACGGAACGATCTACGGTACACCGACACCAAGTCCTGCGGCCACATTGCACTACACAGCCGATGGAACCGCAACAGGGTATATTGTTTATAACAATGATGCCTACCAACTCAGCGATGGAAATGTCGTCCTATCCCTGAATTCCGCGCAAGGTGGAACACTTACACTGGATCGTTTTAACGTGACGCCCCTAGGGATTGGACAGCAGGATTTGGAAAATCTGACAATTGATGTGTCGAACTTTGATTATCTGGGGGCCTGTGGTGCGCCGATTTTTGTTCAAATACAGCGCGATATGCATTTTCCAGTGCAGGCAATATCCCCTTAGGAGCCACCGTAACGGGTACAGTATTAGGTGGCGTTTTTGGGCCAAACGGCGAAAACGCGGGGGCATTATTGGAAGCAAGCGATGAAAACATCGTCGAATTTCGCGGTGATTTTGTCGCCAGCAGAACCCGCTAGGTCGAAATTGCCTTGGCAAAGCGGGGCAAACGCGCCTTTTTGAACAAGGATCGTGTCGTCCACGCGCGCCCCTGAAACCTGTTGGCAACCTGCAGAATTTCATCCCCAAGGCGCGCTGCGGCATCTGGTTGATGCAGAAATGTTTGCATCAACAGGGCATCTGGATCAATGCGGTCTAACCCTTCTTCCCGCAAATATCCGCGTGGGAAATCGCGCGCATTCAGCGTCACAATCATATCAGCAGATCCTGCAATTGCAGCCGCCAAAACATGGCGATCATTTTCATCAGGCAACCACACGTGCCGTTCCATTTCAGCAGGCCAAGTGACAACCGCATTGGGCCATTCAGCCTTCAGCAGGGCAATTTCACCGCGTGCTTGCATTTCACCATCTGCGCCCAATTTTCGTGCTGAGTGGGCCCATTCTTCTAGAATGCGATCTGACCAAAGGGGGGTCCATCCCTGAATTTTACACACACCCAGCAATGCATGCCGCATCACAGTTGGAAACAAAACACAGGTATCAATCAGCAGCTTCATAAACGGAAAAATAGGGATTTCAGATATCCGCTTTCGGCCAATTGCGGGTGCAGTGGGTGATCTGGACCGGCAAAGCCTGTGTGAATAAGGGACGATGTACGCCCTGCCCGTCCAATCCCACGGATTGAAGCCGCACGAAATTTCGTCAAATCCGCGGCATGGGAACACGAACATACGCCCAGGTATCCACCATCTGTCACCAATTGCGCCGCCAGTCGCGCCACGCGTTCATAGGCGCGCAGACCCGCTTCTAATGCAGGTTTTGACGTTGCAAAGGCGGGCGGGTCACAAATGACTATGTCAAATTCTGCCCCCTCTTCTACCAATTGGGTCATCACGTCAAACGCATCCCCACGTCGGGTTTCGAACCTATCAGCGACCCCCATTGTCGTTGCCCCCTGTGCAGCAAGATCAAGCGCAGCTGCAGATCCATCAACCGCAATGGCGTGACTGGCACCAGCCGCTAGCGCAGCCAATGAAAACCCACCCACATGGGAAAACACATCTAAAACCCGTGCTCCCTTTGACAGCTGGGATGCAAAAGCGTGGTTTGGACGTTGATCAAAGAATAACCCTGTTTTTTGGCCACCTGCCAGATCCGCCATATAGATCGCGCCGTTCATCGGCACATGGATCGGTTTGGTCGGCATATCACCCCGTAGAACCCGCGACACATCATCCAGCCCTTCTAACCCACGCGTACGTCCAGAGGCGTTTTTAATCACAATAAGCGCGCCTGTCACATCGACCAATGCGTCAACCATGTCATCCAACAGGCGATCCGCCCATGCCGCATTTGGCTGCACAACAAAGTGGTCATCAAAGCGGTCAATGATGACGCCAGGCAGTCCATCAGATTCCGCATGAATAAATCTGTAATAAGGCTGCTGAAACAACCGCGAACGCATGTCCAGCGCGCGCGCGAATTTCGCCTTAAACCATGAAATATCCACAATCGCATTCACGTCACTGTCTAACATGCGTGCCACGATTTTCGAATTAGGATTAATCGCAACAAGGCCCAGATCATTTCGATCTGCATCCTGCAGGATACCCAAACTGCCTGCTTCGATATTACGACTGCGGCGATCCATGACCAATTCGTTGTCATAAACCCAGGGAAAGCCAAAACGGATGGCACGCACGGCAGCATTGGGTCGCAAACGGATGATCGGAAGTGAAGCTGTATCTGTCATATTTGACCTTTACGCCCTTGCACCGTCAAAGAAAAGAGCTATCCCACCCATCACGAAGAAAGGATCGCTTGCAGTTTTTATCGCACTCGGGTATCACGCATTCGTTAGCGCTAACAATTCGGTCATATTCAGGATCCACCATGCCTTTAAACCCAACCATCGCCCGCGTCACCAAGCGTATCATCAACCGCTCAGAACAAACGCGCTCTGTCTATTTAGAACGGATGAGAGCATTGGGCGATCAGGGGCCACGACGCGCCCATTTGACGTGCGGAAATCAGGCACACGCCTATGCGGCCATGGGATCTGATCAGGCGACGTTGATGGCAGAGCGCCAGCCAAACCTTGGCATTGTGACGGCCTATAACGACATGTTGTCTGCGCATCAGCCATTTCAACGCTTTCCCGATATGATCAAGGATGCAGCACGTCAATATGGCGCGACAGCCCAAGTTGCAGGTGGCGTGCCCGCGATGTGTGATGGCGTGACACAAGGCCAAATGGGCATGGAACTTTCGCTATTCTCACGTGATGTGATTGCCATGGCAGCAGGCATCGCGCTGTCGCATAACACATTTGATGGCGCAATTTATTTAGGGGTCTGTGACAAAATTGTTCCGGGACTTGTTATGGCGACGGGAACGTTTGGATTTCTACCCAGCATCTTTTTGCCCGCTGGGCCGATGCCCTCTGGCCTGCCCAACGATGAAAAGGCCAAAGTCAGACAGCAATTCGCCAAAGGTGAAGTTGGGCGTGACGAATTGATGCGTGCTGAAATGGCAAGCTATCACAGCCCAGGCACCTGCACATTTTATGGCACAGCCAATTCCAATCAAATGTTGATGGAGTTTATGGGATTGCACCTGCCGGGGGCATCATTCGTCCAGCCCAATACAGACCTGCGCGATGCCCTGACCCGAGAGGGTACAAAACGGATTAGCCAAATCACCGCATTGGGTGATCATTACACGCCAGCCTATCAGGTGCTGAGTGAACGCGCCTTTGTGAACGGGATCGTGGGGTTGATGGCGACAGGTGGATCCACCAACTTGGTTTTACACCTGCCCGCTATGGCACGCGCCGCGGGTATCCTCCTTGAAATTGAGGATTTTGACGAAATTTCATCTGTTACGCCGCTGATGGCTAAGGTTTATCCAAATGGCTTGGCTGATGTGAACCATTTTCATGCGGCTGGTGGACTGGGCTATATGATCAACGATTTGCTGGACGCAGGTTTGTTGCATAATGATGTCACCACAGTCATGGGTCAGGGATTAGATAATTATCGCAAAGAACCCAAATTGACGGACAGCGGCATTGATTTTGTTCAAGG
>CAXABH010000106.1:0-6363 GCA_963966925.1 uncultured Rhodobacterales bacterium | reverse complement strand
CACTGAGCGCACCCAAACCCGCAGCGCGACGAATAACAGGTTCATATAATTTTTCCCAAAACGCCCGCGGCCACATAAATGTTTTATAATAAAATCCCGCTGACAAAAACGGCGCCATCAGATCATTCACTGATAGCAGATCGTTTTTCAAACTGGGCCAACGGTTTTGGGAGACCGCCTCAAAACCATTATAAATTTCCTGAACCGTGGCGCGCACATTTGGGTCCTGATGCACACCTGTCCCAACTGTGACGATTGCGTTTGGCTCTTCGCTGCCTGCGCTTAGGATACCGCGCGGACGGTGATATTTGAACGAACGCGCCACCAGTCGCACATCATTCGCCAAGAGCGCTGATGCCAGCGTATCGCCCTGAAACCCGCCATAAGTTTTACCATCAAAACGGAAACGAACAGCATTGCCGCGATCAATTTGCCCATAATCAGAAAGCCTCATTTCTGCTTTCCTTTTACCTTAGATGCAAGCTGTGCGCCCAATACTTCGTGGGTGACAGTGTTGCGTGTGACAACCACCCAATTTGAACAGCCTGCTTCGTGATGCCACAAATCGCGTGTGATGCCAGCAGGATTGTCGCGGTTGTGAAGATAATCATTCCACGCCGCATCCCCCGCATCCGGGTCAGGACGGTTTAGGGCCACTGCATCGCCCTGGTAATAAAATTCACGTCTGTCACGTTCCCCACAAATGGGACAAGGAATACGCATCACCCGCTCCTAATGTAAATTATGCTGAGACCCAGTGGCCTCTTCGTCCATCAAACCATATCCCGTTTGAAACCGGTCCAAACGGAAGCCCGCCGCAGGTTGATGATGACGATCTGTTGCAATCAAATGCGCATAGCTAAAACCCGAGCCAGGCACGGCCTTAAACCCGCCATAACACCAGCCACAATTCAGATAGAGCCCATCGATATCTGTTTTATCAATGATGGGGGATCCATCAGGTGACATATCCATAATGCCCCCCCATGAGCGCAGAACCTTGGCCTTGCCGATCATGGGCATCAGGTTCATCCCTGCCTCCATCACATGTTCCATCATAGGCAGGTTCCCACGCGATGCATATGAGGCATAAAAATCAAGGTCCCCGCCAAAAACCAAACCGCCCTTATCCGATTGACTGATATAAAAGTGACCCATGCCAAAGGATATCACGTGATCAATCACGGGTTTAATTCCTTCTGTC
Organism: uncultured Rhodobacterales bacterium; assembly: GCA_963966925.1. Taxonomy (GTDB): domain Bacteria; phylum Pseudomonadota; class Alphaproteobacteria; order Rhodobacterales; family Rhodobacteraceae; genus HIMB11. The sequence continues at coordinate 5,159 of CAXABH010000106.1, read as the reverse complement.
ACAAAGGCTTGTAACACATGGCTTTCAATCGGTAGGCGCATGCCCGCCATCGCCGCAGTTTGACTGGATCGACCCGCCGTTGCCAAAGCGATCTTTTTGGCGCGAATTGTGCCACGGCTGGTTTCAACACCGCGCACTTTTCCGTTTTCGATGTTGATCCCCGTGACTTCGCAATTCTGGATTAAATCAACGCCACGCTGATCTGCACCACGCGCATATCCCCACGCAACCGCATCGTGTCGCGCCGTCCCCCCGCGGGGATGATACAGCCCCCCATAGATTGGGAAACGCTGGCTATTAAAATTCAAATACGGGACCATATCGCGCACCTGATCGCGGCCCATCAGGATCGCATCATCCCCTTGGTTCACCATCGCATTACCACGACGGGCAAAAGCATCACGTTGACCATCAGAATGGAACAGATTGATAATCCCCCGTTGGGAATGCATCACGTTATAATTCAACTCACTCTCTAACTGCTCCCACAGTTTAAGCGAGTGTGAATAAAATTCGGAATTTCCAGGCAGTCCGTAGTTTGCCCGCACAATCGTTGTGTTGCGGCCAATATTCCCACCACCAATATAACCACGCTCTAGGACGGCGACGTTGGTAATGCCGTGTTCTTTGGCCAAGTAAAACGCCGTGGACAATCCATGCCCCCCACCGCCGACGATAACGACGTCGTATTCATCCTTTGGATCAGGATCACGCCAATGCGCACGCCACCCTTTGTTACCAGTCAAACCCTCTTTCAGAATTCGAAGCGCAGAAAAGCGCATAGCCGCCTCCATGATACATTGATAATGACACAATCAACTTGGCCATAGAAAATCAATACTTGGTGACGACAAAAATAGAATGATTACGACACAACCACGCGTTAAAAAACGCCCATTCGAATATAGTCGTTTTTCACGATACCTTTTGAAACTGGATGCGGACAATCGACGTAATTCACAGATTTAGTGAACCGCAACCCAGCTCCTGAATATATCGAGCTTCCGACCATGTTAACGTTTCCTCCCAAGACTGCCGTAGGAAGCGGCCCTTTGTTGGCGGAATCGTCTGCGTACATAATCAATTGCGCACCGTACAGTGAGACGGATCTTTTTACATCTATATCACCGCGGGTCATGAACACCGTCCCCGTATTTGAGGAACACGCCTTCGCTTTGGACCCAAGCTTTAACCCCTGACGTGCTTCAATTGAATCTCTGCCACCTTTGCTCGTAATCAGGGTCATATCCACAAATTCTACATATCTTGAAATATCAATCCGACAATTCGTAACTATCATCAAGTTTTTATAGGTGCCCTTCTTAAAAACGAGCGTATCTTTTTCGTAGGGGCAATTGATGTAATTAATGCGGCCAGTATGCAAATCATACGGATATGCATGACGCCAAGGTTTGCGTTTGCCGATACGTGGGATGTCAACGGTTATCACAAAATTATTCTCTAAAAATGGGAAGTTAAAGTCTTCTAAAGTACCCGTACTTAATGCATCAAATATTCCCATGTAATCTTTGCTGACAGCCATCTTCCAATGACGAAACGCTAAGACACCCGTTTTTTCATGTTTATTCACAACACTTTGGCGTAACTTCGAGTTTGGCGGTGCGGAAATGATGCCATCGTTTCCCAAAGACCATGATGACTTAATGGCAATCTCTTTGTTCGATCTAAGACAGTATTCACCATCCATGCTTAGACTTCCCTGGAATTCCAAAGCCCCTTCTGCCACAATTCCAGAGGTATAACATCGCGGTGTATAAAATTGCGCAACGCGACGTACCGACATATCCGCAAATCGCCCCGCCGCGGAATAATATATCCGACGCACGGGATGACCCGTATCTGCCGTAAAGTCCAACGTCACAACAACGGCTTCTGGGTTTCCGTCATCCTCGACGAAATTCATCGTTTTTTGATCAAATTGGCCGAATTGAATGGTCGTGACATCCCGCAGTAGATTAACATCAATACTATCCTCACCAGCAGCATGACGCGCACTCTCAAGGGCATAGCTGCGCACACCATCCAGACCCAGATCCGTATCCCGAATGCCGCGCATCGCCTCAAGCGCGATGACATCAGCAACGCCTTCTAGCCGCATTTTTTGTGTCACCAAAAATGCGGCATTCGCACCCATCCCGCACACAGTGATCAAGTACATCATGATAATTGCGATACTGGGGCTTAGACCGCCCTGACAATCAAACCAAAATTTACGGATCGAAAACATCACGCTCGTTCCTCAATGGGGTAGCGGACAGCCAAACTGGTTTTTGATCCCACAAATGAACGCCAAACCGAGGGCATACCAACATAAGAAATTAAGCGCAGCATAGGTATCTGCACCCGAATAGTGACATAACCCAGCCGATCTTCCACATCCGCGCTGCCATACCCCAATGTGCTTTCTGGGACATCCTTCATCGATGAAATATCTTGGATATATTGAACAATCTCTTGTTCTGCGGCTTGCGTGTCCGCGAAAAAACCGACCGAATAGGCGCGTGCCACCTGATTTACGTGGTTCAAAATCATGGATTGACGCACGAACGCCATTGAAAACCCAAGGAATGAGACAAAAATAATCATCAAAACAGGAAAAAGAATGACAAATTCAATTGTCATACCGCCATCATCACGCCGCGTGAAACGCTGTATTTTGTTTTTTGTCCATCGAACCATAGAATCGTCCCAACTTTTCGCCCCTTGGCAGACACGCTAGGGGTGGATTGGGACAAAAATGTGATGTCGCTGCGGCAATTCAGCGGAAATGAACCGGATCTAATTGTTTCCCAACAACTTCAACAAACCGCCAGCGGCCCCATTTTCTAATTCGTTTTTCAGGGCATCTTCTACATTTTTTGCATCAGGCAGGGCATCACCCAGCGCCTGTTTCGCACGCTCTTCCAGCTTTTGTTTTTCTGCTTCGATCCGCTCTTTCGCTTTGGCTTCTAGGGCGGCTTTTTCTTCGGCAAAATTTAGGTTCACTGCCGCGTTCAGATCGGGTTGAAATTTCGGAGCATCCCACGATCCATGAATACGCACAGGGATCGCCAATCCTTCACCCGAGCGGGCAGATTTAGCATTTGGGGTCAACGTGTAATCCAAATTGCGGTTGCCAATATCAATCTGACCTGCGCCGCGCGTTTCAAAGGATGGAAGGCTAAAGATCAGATCATCGTTTGATGCAACCCCATTTTTCAGAGTGGATGAGGCAGATAAATTATCAAACACTGTCGTTCCCGGCGTCGTATCACCAGATTGCAACACACGATCCAAATCCATACCTGTCCAGCGACCGCTGTCCACGTTGAACCCTGCGGTCCCGCTAAGTGATTTCATAATACCATCCACGGACGATCCCCCACCCAATAGGTCAAGGTTCACATTTGCGCGTCCTTCAATACTGCTTATATCCAGCAGATCAGACATCAGCGGGTTTAAATCTACTGCGTTGCCCTGAAATTTGATCGCCGTAGACAATCCATTCCGGGCATTCAAAACGACTTCACCGGCCCCTGCCCCACGGTAAGCATTCAGTTCATCTAGTGTTAGTACCGCACGCGCATTGTCGATCCGGATCTGTCCAGAAAATCCTTCAATCTGCAGCGTATCGGTGATCAATGCATCGCCTGTCACATTCAGATCCGCATTCAACAATTCCAAGGCGCCAATGTCCAACGGCTCTTGTGACCAACCTGTGGCAGACGAGGCGGACCCTTCGTTTGACACGCCTGATGCATTGGCGACAGTTTGTGGACTGCGCAGATCAAAGGTGCCAACATTCAACGCACCAGACACATCTGGAACCTCAGAAAACTTTGCCATCAGACGTCCCGACACACGGTTAGCACCCAATTGGGCCACCACATCGCTCAGCGTCAACGCGCGGTCATCCAAAGCAAGTTTTGTCGATGCCTTTACCTGCGCCCCAAGATTTGGGGACAACCCTGAAACGGTCACATCAAAGGCTGACAAAAAATTGTGTGTATTGGTAATATCCATGGACACATCACCTGTCACACGACCCGATAGTGTCGCGGTTCCCTCCAGCGATAGCGCGCCCCCCTCAGAAACCGCAATCTCGGCCCCAAACGGGATGGGCGTATTATGTGCAAAATCCGCAGGCATTTGCGCGCTTGCGGCCAGCGTAATGGCGCGCGCGCCATAGGTCAGAGCGCCTGCAAATGATATTGGTTGATCAAGCGCTGGCATCCGAAGTTCGGCGGAAATATCACGCAAGCTCATATCAGAACCGGATGCGCGATCGATATAGCGCACTTGTCCGTCAACAATTTCGGCAATTGGGATTTCAATCAACGGTATGTCGGCATCATTCGTGCCTGCCCCACCATCAACACCCGAATTTTCATTTGGCGTATCACGCGTCTGGGTTTGATCAGATCCAAATACCCAATTCGCCAGACCCGTTTCATCACGTTCCAAAAGGATGTCAGGGCGCACCAAAGACAGGCGCGATATCACAATATCCCCACCAAGAAGCGCTGTCATAGAAACGGCAACATCCAATCGCTCTGCCGTCATCATTGGACCACGATCTGACCAGTCGGCATTCGCAACACTCACCTGTTCCGCAACAAAAACTAAATTGGGAAAAATTTTCAAATCCGCGTCACCGCCAACGGTCACATCACGCCCAGTTTGGGCCTGCACCTGATTAAGTGCAAAGTTTATGATCCGCTCTTTGGGCACCATAACCCATGCCAATCCCAGAATCACAACCACTACGGCCAAGCCACCGACAACCCATTTAACAATACGCATAAAAATCCCTCATCCTTGGTGTTCAGCTATACCCAGCGCATCCAAATTGTAACCAAAACCAATGCGCACACCCGTTTTCGGCTAAATTCTGCTGAAATGTGATCTTTCCAGTCGCACGCACGCAGGGTATGAGGGGCCATGAGCACAAATCCACCGAACCTCCGCCCCGATCTGGCAAATGCAAAAATCGCTGACAGCCGCCATGCAAACCAACCCACCATCGGGATGGTCTCTTTGGGCTGCCCCAAGGCATTGGTAGACAGCGAACGCATTTTGACACGTCTGCGCGCAGAAGGATACGAAGAACCCAGACCATCTGCTAAGGTCCCCAAATGTATACTAAGTTGATCAAACGT
>CAXABH010000105.1:0-6385 GCA_963966925.1 uncultured Rhodobacterales bacterium | reverse complement strand
TGTTTTCTTAGGTTTTCATCGGCTTATTGGCTGGAAAGTGGTGCCCGGGGGCGGAATCGAACCACCGACACGAGGATTTTCAATCCACTGCTCTACCCCTGAGCTACCCGGGCACGGAAAGCTTGAACGCTTTGGGTGTTGGCGTTCTATGGTGAAGTGCACAGAGTGTCCAGTAGAAAATGTATTTTTTCCAACGATTGTTAAACAGAGGTGTGGCGCTGCATAAGATCAATGAATCGTTGACGCGCGGCAGGCATTATTTTGACGCCCAATCCAGGTAGCACCTTATTATTCCAGTAATAGGACAGAACTTGCAAACAATCAAAAACGTCAGCAACATTCTTTTCTTTCGACGTCAGAATTTTTGGCATGGGCAATAGTCTGTCCACCCATTGCCCCGCTGCCCGTTCACTGACTGCGCAACCTGATTTTGGTGAAAGATACATAAGATTTTCCACATCCCCAGTGACCACACATTTTGATGCATCAATACCAAAGCCGAGTGCTTCTAACAAAGAGAGTTCCCAAAAGACATACCCGATACTCCACATATCTGGATGAATAAGGAGTTCGTTCAGCTTTTCTGTAGTATTATACGTATGAAATTGTGGATCATGATCCTCTAAAAAACTTGTCAGCATTGATGTAAGTGATGTCATTCCTAACAGAGTCATACGGCTGTCTAATATCTCGGGATAGGATTTCAGGACATCAATTTGCACACTGCCCATGTGTTCAACTAACCGTGCGCGCCATGTGATATCCAGGACATTTCCGATCTGCAGAATTGGTCGAAACTTACGCGATTGTCCGGCGCGCAAAACGGCGCGAACACGGCCGTTTTCTTGGGTCAATGCATCAATGATGACAGACGATTCACCAAAAGGTGTTGTGCCTAATAATATGCCCCGATCGCGCCACTCCATTCATCAGATATAGGCAGCAATCGCCACGGTGTCACTATATCAATCAAGATGATCGCTAAGGATCGATCAGATGTGCATCATTAGCGATATTTTCAACTTCAAGCACCCAGAGATCTGGGTCAAACGACCGTTGGCGTGCTATTACGGCATCAATGTCGGCTTCATCACTTTTCGCAAGCACAACCCATGATGCAGCACCAGTTTCAATATCAAAGCCCTTTTGATAAAGCGTTGAGGTACCATCCAATGGAGTCAACTTAACCAAGATCGCGCCGGCCTGATCATCGCCTCGTGCTAGGACAAATGCCGGTATACCCCGCAGCGATAGGGTCTTGATATAGGCCTTAACCCAAAATTCGCTCGCGACGCGGCTCATGCATTTCCATCTTTAAAATCTAAACCCATCTCGGTATACCGCTCGGCCTCGTCAAGCCATTTTTCACGCACCTTTACCTGACAAAATAGATGCACACGACGCCCCATAAACTTCTCTAACTCTTCTCTCGAAGCCTTTGAAACAGCTTTGATTGTTTCGCCTTTGTTGCCTAAAACAATCCCCTTGTGACCGTCACGCGTCACGTAAATGATTTGATCAATTCGCGCACTTCCGTCTCTTCTTTCTTCCCACTTTTCTGTTTCAACAGTCAATTGGTACGGAAGCTCTTGATGTAACCGAAGCGTCAGTTTTTCGCGCGTCATTTCAGCGGCAATCATGCGCATTGGCAGGTCTGCAATCTGATCCTCTGGGTACAACCACGGGCCCTCTGGTAATTTGTCTGCCAGCCATGCACGAAGATCATTGACCCCATATCCACGTTCCGCAGAAATCATGAACGTTTTCTCAAACGTAAATGCCGCATTCATCTTTTGGGATAGCGAAAGCAACTCTTCTGCTTTGACACGATCAATTTTGTTTATGGCAAGCGCAATAGACCGTCCTTGGGAAATATCACCCAATTCGGCCAAAATACGCTCTACGCCCTCTGTTATTCCGCGGTGTGCCTCTATCAGCAACACAACAACATCTGCATCCGCGGCTCCCCCCCACGCGGCGGCGACCATCGCACGATCTAATCTGCGGCGTGGTTTAAATAAACCGGGCGTATCGACAAAAACGATTTGCGATTCGCCTTCAATTGCAACACCCCTGATGCGCGCACGCGTCGTTTGAACCTTATGAGTCACGATGGAAACTTTTGCCCCAACCATCTGGTTCAACAGGGTTGATTTCCCGGCGTTGGGTTCCCCAATTAGTGCTACGAAACCTGCTTTTGTCATTATTATTCCAACTTATCTAATAGGGATTTTGCTGCCGCTTGTTCCGCATTGCGTTTGCTTCCAGCCACGGCACTGTCCTTTTGTCCGTCATCTAGTTTGACTTCAATAGTAAAGACAGGCGCATGATCTGGACCTGTTCTGTTTAGAACCGTATATTTTGGTGGCGTGAACCCGCGGCTTTGCGCCCACTCTTGCAAAGTTGTCTTGGCGTCACGCGCATCCGCCTTAACTGCCGAAACGCGATCCCCCCATAGCGCTAGGATCACTTGCTGCGCGGCCGAAAAACCGCCATCAAGGTAAATCGCGGCAATCACCGCCTCAAGTGCGTCGGCCAATAATGCATCTTTACGACGTCCCCCCGACATCATTTCAGACCGGCCAAGCTTTAGAACCGCACCAATATCAATATCCCGGGCGACCGATGCACAAGCCTCTTTTCTGACAAGTGCATTGTATCGCGGGGCTAACAAACCCTCACTCGCAGTGGGATCACGCTCTAACAATGCCTGCGCCATCACCAAACCCAAAACACGATCACCTAGGAATTCCAATCGCTGGTTGTCCTGACGCGCCGCACTGCCACGGGATGTATGCGTGAGCGCCTCTTGCAAATGGGATAACGTTTGGAATTCATATCCCAAACGCTCTTCGAATTGTGCTATGTCTGCTGATCGGTTCAATTGACCGCCTTAAAGAAGCGATCACCACGCCATGTCCAGAAAAACAACATTGAGCTTCCAGCGGATGAGAACATGATACGATCTGCGCGACCAATTAAATCCTCATATGGAACAAAACCCACACCGCCCTGCACCTGTTTCACCCGACTATCTAATGAATTATCCCGGTTGTCCCCCATGAAAAAGAAATGACCTTCTGGAACAGTAAAGACCGCTGTATCATCTGTGTAGGCGCGACCAATATCCAAAACTTCGTGCGTGACCCCATTTGGTAGCGTTTCTAACATCCGCGTTTTCACACATTCACCGCCATCACCTACAGCACCGTTCGAACAACGCGGACGATTTTTAAATGATCCTTGTGGCCCCATAATTTCAACAAACGGGTCAATGGTTTGTTGCGGAATTTCGGTTCCGTTCAAAATGATTTTTCCACCTTTCATCTGAACACGATCCCCCGGCACGCCAATCAACCGTTTGATATAATCACGGCCCGATACAGGATGGCGGAACACCACAACGTCGCCACGCTGAGGTTCACCACCGATCAAGCGCTTGTTGTTGCCCTTCATGAAACCACACAAGTCTTCTGCGTCAACATTGATGCCAACAGCCGGGATAATAACACTGGGGCATGAGGCATAAGAATAACCATAGGCCATTTTGTTCACAAAAAGGAAATCGCCGATAAGCAGCGTTGATTTCATCGACCCCGATGGGATCCAAAACGGTTGAAACAGCAATGAACGGAACAGCCCAGCAAGCAAAAGCGCGTAAACGATTGTTTTAATCGTTTCCAAAATACCATTCTGTGATTTTTCTTCTTTCGTTGTCATCACGCGCTCCTGTTTTGATACGTGCTACATGGGCGTTGGATGCAAGGGTGTCAAGTTTTCAACCGCGCTTCGATGACGACAAACGCCTGCGCCCACGGGTGATCATCTGTTAAAGTCACGTGTACGACAGCCTCGTGTGTATCGGGAACCAATTCATCTAAGCGTTTTTTCGCCCATCCTGTCAGGGTCATTCGGGGCTCGCCAGTTTTTAGATTGTGAACAGCCATATCCTTCCATGCAATACCCATGCGAAGACCTGTACCCAATGCCTTAGAACAGGCCTCTTTTGCAGCCCAGCGCTTGGCCAGAGTTCCAGCCTCATCCAATCGACGCTTGGCTTTGGACTGTTCAACTTCGGTAAACACGCGATTTCGAAACCGATCCCCATGACGTTCCAACACGGATTGGATACGATCAATATTGGCTAGATCGGTTCCAATTCCGATGATCATGCACGCGCCTCATCCATGATGCGGCGCATGTCAGCTATGGCACCTTCTAAACCAACAAAGACGGCTTCACCGATCAAAAAATGGCCAATATTCAGCTCCATCACCTGCGGTAATTTCGCAATCGGTGCCACGGTGTCATATGTCAGGCCGTGGCCTGCATGTACTTCTAATCCCAGCGTATGCGCATAATCTGCCATCTCTGTCAGTCGCGCCAATTCTTGGTCACGCTCATCAAATTTATCTTCGTAGTGAAGATCGCAGTAGGCCCCAGTATGGAGTTCGATGACCTGAGCACCGATCCGATGCGCCGCATCTATCTGACGTTTATCGGCTGCGATAAAGATTGACACACGACACCCTGCATCGCGCAAGGGCGCAATAAAATGGGCCAAACGATTTTCTTCGCGCGCAACTTCCAGCCCGCCTTCTGTGGTGCGTTCTTCGCGCTTCTCTGGTACGATGCAAACAGCATGTGGTTTGTGACGAAGAGCAATCGCCTGCATTTCATCTGTCGCAGCCATTTCGAAATTGAGAGGCAGATCGATGGCATCCATCATACGCTCAATATCATCATCAACGATATGACGGCGATCTTCGCGTAAGTGGGCTGTAATCCCATCCGCTCCGGCGCTTTGCGCCAGTATTGCTGCACGAACCGGATCAGGATATGCCGAACCACGCGCATTGCGAACAGTTGCTACGTGATCAATATTCACACCAAGTCTTAACTTTGACATCCCATCCTCATGTTTTGAATTCACTTGAATTAACTTTTGTTCTTACGACGCAACGCAGCGCGTGCCTTAAACACACCCCGACGACGCTTCTGATAAGCATGAATAATAGGGACGGCTAGGAAATAGGCAAACGTTGCGACAAAAACACCCGGGATAATGCCACCGACCAAATACGGAAAAAACACCTCATCATAGAACGTAGCAAGGCTACTCCAGTCCATTTCATGCCCCCTAAAGAGAGCCAAAATATTTTCTTGAAGATCATCTGCAGCCCATACAAATTTCTCTATGAACCCTGGATCGCGAACACCGGGTTCGTGTTCAAACTCTGTTCCAAGCAAGTGGTGACCGGTTTTCAATGAAACCACACCAATCGGAATATAGGTCAATGGATTACCGAAAAAGGTTCCCAATAAAGAAGCAAGAAGGTTACCACTCATCAAACGGGCAATCACGGCCGCACAAATAAAATGCAGTCCGTAGAATGGCGTGAATGTCACAAAAACTCCTGCCCAAATGCCCCGCGCAATGCGTTCGGGTGTATCAGGCAAACGGCGTAGCCTGTGGCGCACATAGTGGAAGGCCCGCGCCCAGCCACCCTTTGGCCAAACCGCGCGGTATATCCTATCCAAAACAGCAGGTCTTTCACGTCTTTTGAAAACCACCGTGCTTCCTTTAGTGTACCGTCTTTGCCAGTTCGGAACGACGCAAGCGTTTCGTCATTGCCACTTCTGTTTCCGCTTCTAGACGCGACAACACAGAATGCAAATGCTCAATGTCACTCAGATCAATAGAAATTTCTATTTTAAAGAAATCAGGTTTACGATCGACGAACACAAGATCTGAGATATTAGCCCCGGTGTCCCCAATCATTGAGCATACGCGCCCCAAAACGCCTGCATCGTTGCTGATCGTTAATTCTAGTGCCACATCGTATGCCGCAGGGTGTTTGCCATCCTGCCAATGTAAATCAATCCAAAGATCCAAATTATCTTCATATCGTGCCAAAACATCGCAATCGATCGCATGCACTGCAACGCCGCGCCCTGCGGCTGCCAGACCAACGATACGTTCGCCCGGCAAGGGTTGGCAACATTGCTGACGATCAAAATGTTGTCCTTCGCCCATTCCAATAACCGCGCGTTTTTGATCAACTTGCGGCACATCAGCGACGCCGATTTCTGGATAAATCAACTGAACCACATCGCGGGGGCGCAATTCAGTACTGCCAAGCCGTGCCAACATTTCTTCGCGATCACTTAACCCCATCTTAGCAGCAGCACAATCCAGCGCCTTGTCACAGGGTTTTTTGCCTACGTGTTCAAACTCAGCACGCACCAACTCTGCACCCATTTTGACCATCCGTTCCAGAACCGCTTCGCGCATCGCGCGCCGAATGGCCGTCTTCGCTTTCCCCGTAACGGACATTTCAAGCCACCTCGTTTGTGGTATTTGGCCTTGGGCGACAATTATTGC
>CAXABH010000104.1:0-6453 GCA_963966925.1 uncultured Rhodobacterales bacterium | reverse complement strand
CATGCGGCCAACAATCATTTTTTCGATCACGGCTTCTGGTTTTCCGCTTTCACGGGCTTGTTCAGTTAGAACTGCCTTTTCGCGTGCAACCAATTCTTGATCTAATGAACCTTCGTCCAACGCGGCTGGGTTTGCAGCGGCGATGTGCATTGCAACTTGGCGGCCGAACTCTTCGTTTGAACCGTTCATGGCCACGATCACACCAATTTGACCCATGCCCGCAGTTGCTGCGTTGTGTACGTATGATGCAACGCTTTCGCCATTGATTTTGACCATACGGCGCAATGTCATGTTTTCGCCGATTGTCGCAATTTTGTCTGTTAGGATGTCGCTAACAGCTTTGCCGTCAATTGCAGTGCCAGCCAGTGCTTCAACACCATCAACACCCAACGCGGCCTGCGCGAATGAACCAACCATTTGCTGGAATTCAGCGTTTTTAGCAACAAAGTCTGTTTCAGAATTTACTTCAACCGCAACTGCTGAACCACCGTCAACTGCGATTGCAACCAAACCTTCTGCCGCAACACGACCAGATTTCTTGGCCGCTTTTGCCAAACCTTTGGTGCGAAGCCAGTCTACCGCCGCTTCAAAATCACCATCTGTTTCCGTCAATGCTTTTTTCGCATCCATCATGCCCGCGCCTGTGCTCTCGCGAAGCTCTTTTACCATTGCAGCTGTAATCGCCATCTTTGGATCCTCTTTTTTCAGAATAAGATAAGCGCGGGGAAAACCCGCGCTATGTATAATGCTGTAACGAAGCGCTATTAGGCTTGTGCAACCGCTTCTTCGACTGGTGCATCCTCTAGCGCGCCCAAATCAACACCTGCTGCGCCCATTTGTGCGGTCATGCCGTCCAATGCTGCGCGGCTGACCAAATCGCAATAAAGTGCGATTGCACGTGCTGCGTCATCATTGCCTGGAATGATGTAATCAATGCCATCTGGTGGGCAGTTTGTGTCAACAACGGCGATCACGGGGATGCCCAATTTGTTTGCTTCTGCAATTGCCAAAGCTTCTTTTTTGACGTCGATCACGAATAGCAGTTCAGGAACGCTACCCATTTCCGCGATACCGCCCAATGAAGCTTGTAGCTTTTCTGTTTCACGCTCTAGGTTCAAACGCTCTTTCTTGGTCAGGCCATCTGCCCCTGTTGAAAGAATTTCTGAGTTCGCTTTTAGACGTGAAATTGACTGTGAAACAGTGTTCCAGTTTGTCAATGTGCCGCCCAACCAGCGGTGGTTCATGTAGTATTGCGCGCATTTCTCTGCCGCGTCTGCAACGGGTGCTGCTGCCTGGCGCTTGGTTCCTACGAACAATACACGGCCACCTTTTGCAACTGTGTCACGGACAACTTGCAACGCTTGGTCCAACATTGGAACAGTTTGCGTTAGGTCCATGATATGGATGCCGTTGCGATCGCCATAGATGTATGGCGCCATGCGTGGGTTCCAACGTTGTGTTTGGTGTCCGAAGTGAACGCCTGCTTCTAGCAACTGGCGCAATGAAAACTCTGGTAGAGCCATTTTTCCGTTTCCTTTCCGGTTTCATGCCTTGGCGAGGGTGTTAGGCAACTGCCTCAACCGGTGGACGCTTGGGGATGTCTCCCCCAATGGCCCGAACCCCGCCTGCGGATTTCGATGTGGGTGCATTAGGGGGTAATCACAGGTTTGACAACCCCCTACTCTGCCTTTTCCTGCCTATTTTACAGGAAAACGCGTTCGATGAACCAATATGCACCCACCAAGGCGATGAAGATTGACGTAGGCACCGCAATGGCACGGCGATACCAATCAAACCGGCCAAATGGCAGTGTTAATAAAATAGCAGCGACAGCAACAACAGTTAACTGACCAATCTCAACCCCAATATTGAAACCTATTAATGCGGGAATAAATTGGCCCTCTGGCAAACCAAAATCGCCCAGAACCGATGCAAATCCCAAACCATGCAGCAATCCAAACCCGAAAATAATCACAGGCCGCCATTTATTTAATGACGTCGTCATCAGATTTTCAACTGCAACAAATACGATTGACGCGGCGATCAGGGGTTCCACGATTGATCCAGAGATTACAATAACTTCTAATGCCCCAAGCGCAAGCGTGACAGTGTGCGCCAGTGTAAACGCCGAAATTTGCCAAATCAGCGCGCGCCACCCTGCCCCAAGGAAAAATATACCCAACACAAATAGGATATGATCCAAACCTTTTGGAACAATGTGATCAAAACCAACAGGGATATATTCAACAAATGTGCCCCATGCTGATTTTGCCGTATCCTTTCCTGCTGCCATTATGGGATCAGATATACGGCCCGCATCCAATAATTGGGTTAATGGGTTTTCCACCCCTTCTTGGCGCACCACAACCTCACCCATAGATTTTGGAAATTGCAACGTAACCGGACCTGCACCGGTAATCGCGCCAGACACACTCGCAACGCTGTATCGTGCAATTTCATCATTTGCGATGGCATCCACTGTAAATTCCGTTAGTGACAATTCCAGTGGTTGACCGTTTTGAATGATTTGAATGTTATTGGATAATTGCGGCCAGGCTGCATCAAACTGGTTTCTTAGTTCGGAAATATCCAAAGCACGTAACCGATCATAGGCATCCGACTTTTCACTATCGTTCATGAAACTGAATTCTGACAAATCAATTCCGGCCAAATACGCTTCGGCCATGAAACGCACCTTTAATTCCACTGTGCTGCGCTCTACAGTTACAGTGGCGATCGTGGGAATGGCCTCGTGTGCGTGACCGGACGACACCACACCAAATATTGCCAAGTAAGTGATCGCAATGAAACGAAGAATAGGGTTTTTCATGCTAAATAAACGCATAGGTTTGGGTCTTTCTGGTCTTTTACTTTTGTTTACGTCCACGATAGCGTCCGCACATGAACTTTGGCTTGATAGTGACAGATTTCAATATGAAATCGGCGAAAAGGTGAAAGTTTCACTGGTGAATGGAACAAAATTTGACGGTGTAAACCTACCCTATTTCACGCGCCGTGTGTCTGATCTTTATTATTCCATCGATGGGCGGATTGATGCAACATCGCGTTTGGGGGACTTACCAGCGTTTCAACAGGTGATTGACGCACCCGGTTTGGCAAGATTCGTTTATATTTCGAAAATCGATAACATCACCTATCGTGGGTTGGAAAAATTTACAGCATTTGTCGCGGAAAAAGACGCAAAATGGGCGTTAGAGCGGCATTTAACCAATAACTGGCCCACAGAGCGTTTCACCGAACGATATTTTCGCCATTCCAAGGCATTGATTGGAATTGGGCATAATGAAGGTGCGGATGAAACATTTGGATTGTTTGTTGAATTCACAGCACTGAAAAATCCCTATACGGACGATGTGACAGAGGGAGAGGGACTGCCTGTTTTGTTGACACAATCGGGTGATCCTATCGCCAATGCCCAAATCGAAGTGTTTGAGCGCGCGGCTGATGACACGGTACATATTTTCAAACGAACAACTGATGCAATGGGGCGTGCACATGTTCCCGTACGCGCAGGACATGATTATTTACTTGATCATGTGGTCCTAACCGAGGTTAAAGATCATGCAGATCACGCCAACGGCGTTTATTGGCAAAGTGATTGGGCAGCATTGACGTTTTCGGTACCAGAATAAATGACAAATATATTATGCATTGGTAGTGTGCTTTGGGATGTTATCGGGCGCTGTCCTGATCCGATGAAGCATGGATTTGATCGTGCGGGCCATATTCGGCGTCACCCTGGGGGTGTTGCATATAATATCGCAAAATCGCTTAGTAATTTCAATGTATCACCTGCCTTACTTACCAGTCTGGGACAGGATCCAGAAGGGGATGAATTGATACAATCGTGTGCACGCGATGGAATGCGCACAGATCTGATTTACCGCAACCCCACTGCGCGCACCGATGTTTATATGGCCATCGAAGATGTGAATGGCGTGGTTGCTGCGATTGCAGATGCGCACGCATTGGAACAGGCCGGATCACAGATATTGCACCCGCTATGTGATGGAACACTTGGATCGGCGCATGCCCCCTACTCTGGGATTGCCGTTCTGGATGGAAATTTGACTGAAACTTTGTTGCAGCAAATCGCAACCATGCCCGAATTTTCGCGCTGTGATTTACGTGTGGTGCCTGCATCCCCTGGCAAAGCGGACCGTCTGACGTGTTTTTTGCACAGCGGTAGTGCGGCCTTATACGTTAACCGAATTGAAGCGGAAATTATATGCGATAAACGGTTTGTATCGGCGCCTGACGCGGCGAATGCCCTGATTGCCATGGGTGCTGTACGTGCGATTGTGACCGATGGTCCTGATCCTGTTGCGGATGCACGTCAGGGGGGCGAAACACTCTCTTTGCCTGTACCTCGGGTAAAAACACTGGCACAGGTCACAGGCGCGGGTGATGTTTTTGTAGCCGCACATGTCCATAGCGAATTGCATGGACTTTCACGAATTGCCGCACTTCAGGCGGGCGTCCAGGCCGCCGCGGATCATGTAGCAGGAAAATCAGATGTATAACCTTGATATAACCCCTGAAGTTCAAACCGCCCTTGATGGTAATAAACCCGTTGTAGCCCTGGAAAGCACGATCATAACCCATGGAATGCCCTGGCCGCAAAACTATGACATGGCTAATCAGGTCGAGGATATGGTGCGCGCCCATGGTGCAACACCTGCGACTATCGCCGTTATTGATGGGCGCATTAAGATAGGTTTGGACCAAAACGCATTGAAAACACTGGCCCAAACCCAAGGCGCGCGTAAATTATCACGGGCGGATTTGGCGATCTGTTTGGTGGACGGGGCAACAGGTGCCACAACTGTGGCTGCGACAATGATTTTGGCGCATTTAGCGGGCGTTCATGTTTTTGCCACGGGCGGTATCGGTGGTGTGCATCGCGGCGCAGAACACAGTTTTGATATTTCGGCGGACCTACAAGAACTGGCACAAACCCCTGTCACTGTGATTGCCGCGGGGGCCAAGGCAATTTTGGATATTCCCAAAACGCTAGAGGTTTTGGAAACCTTGGGCGTGCCTGTTATCGCCTATGGACAGGATGCATTACCTGCTTTTTGGTCACGCACCAGCGGTTTGAATGCCCCTCTTCGTATGGATGTTCCCGCGCAGATTGCGCAGGCTCAGAAAATGCGCACCTCGCTTGGGCTAATGGGGGGGCAATTGGTGGCCAATCCTATCCCACAAGAGGCCGAAATTCCACAAGAGCAGATCGAACCCATTATTCGTCAGGCTCTTGATGAAGCCACGGCGCAAAGCGTGTCTGCCAAGGCAGTCACACCATTTTTGTTACAGCGCATTTTTGAACTGACGGACGGGCAATCTTTGGACAGCAACATTGCGCTAGTTTTAAACAATGCGCGACTTGCCGCTGAAATTGCATGTGCCATGCACGAATGACCATTGTCACGAAACCCATTGCTGCATATGTTGACGCCAAGAGAAGGCAGTTATGACCCAAATGTTTGAACAAGACCCCCAACCAAAACCGCGCACACGGTGGTATTCGGGCCTGCGCAATAGTTTTTTGACAGGGGTTGTGGTGATCGCGCCTGTTGGCTTGACCGTTTGGTTGATCTGGACTGTGATCGGATGGGTGGATGGGTTTGTTTTACCGTTTGTTCCAGACAGTTATCAGCCAGAGGCATTGATCAAACGGGTTTTGGGGCCCGAGACCGAAGTTAATATTCGCGGTCTGGGCGTGATCTTTTTCCTATTGTTCACTACTTTAATTGGATGGCTTGCCAAAGGATTGATCGGCCGATCATTAATCCGTTATGGTGAAACGCTGGTGCATCGGATGCCGGTTGTGCGTTCGATCTATAGCGGTGTGAAACAGATCGCCGAAACCGTTTTCGCCCAACAAGAACGCTCTTTTGAAAAAGCCTGCATGGTCGAATACCCCCGCCGCGGTATTTGGGCCATTGGTTTTATTTCCACTGTCGCACGCGGAGAGGTTGCTGAACGTGCAGGCGATGGTGATCAACTTATTTCTGTATTTGTACCCACGACGCCCAACCCGACATCGGGCTTTTTATTATTTTTCCCAAAATCTGATATCATTGAATTGGATATGAGCATTGAAGATGCCGCGAAATTAGTGATTTCAGCGGGGCTTGTGTATCCTCAGTCGCAATTAAGCGATACACCCGATGTCGTCCAATCAAAGGACGAAAATAATGATAGCGCTGATTAAACGCGTCAGCATTTGTGTATTTCTGGTTATGTCTGCACCCTTTGCGGTATCAGCCGATTTGAATGATGCGCAGCGAGCATTGTTAACTGGTCAGTTCTCGCAGGCCTTTGAATTTGCCAAAGACATTGCAGATACCCATCCTATAGATGCGGCTCTTATCAGTGCGCGCGCGTTGATCGAACTGGGCCAACCTAAAGAAGCAGAAAAATACGCAG
>CAXABH010000103.1:0-6474 GCA_963966925.1 uncultured Rhodobacterales bacterium | reverse complement strand
GCGGGTTTCACAAGGTGGCGTTGCTCTTCTGCGACCACCCACGAGGGACACCGCAAGACAAATTCTTTGCAGAAGATGCGCCCTTTTACAGGATTTCAGACAGAGTTCAAGTTCGGAATAGTACCTGTTCACGTCGTGCCACAACGTTTCACAGTTAGGTCAGATTTCTGACCGATTTGTGGAAAATATTCTTCATTATTTAAAGGAGAATTTTTTATGATGACTTTGGCTGTATTAGGTTGGCAAGTTACCATCATTTTAACACTTGGGTTGGCCAGATGGATTGGCGATATCTTCAACAGACCAGGTGCGATTTATGTGGTGTGTGGTGCATGGATAATATTCACTTTGGTCAGTTTGTTTTTCATGCCCCTGATTGTTGTGCAATTGATTGTCATCATTTGGGCAACAAGAATATTTGCGCCAAGCGATCCCGCGACAGTGCAAACGGCTGCGGGCGGTGATGGGCCAGTCCAAAAAGAACTGATTGCAACGGACAGTCGTGACAAGAACCAAGCGCCAAAAACGTTAGAGGATTTTCAGAAATGTTGTGACTCTCCTGCTGAAGAAGCGTTTTTGGATATTATGGTTCGTCATTATGCACTTAAACCAGTGGATAATTGTTTGATGGGGCAGGGGATCACGCTTGAACTTCAATTCCCAATTGATAAATGCCGTGCGGATTTTGTGATTAACGAATGTTTAATCGTCGAGATTGATGGTGCGGCCTACCATACAAGCAAAGAGGCTATCAGGCGTGACACAAGACGGGATAAATTTATTCGCCGTCAGGGTTTTCATATTTTACGCATTCCGGCGAAATATCCCCTGTACCGCCCCTCTGCTGCAATCAATAAGGTGCGCCGCGCCACATAAATTGTGGCGGTTTCTGAGGCAAAGAAAAACTATGCCGAAGAAGACCGTTTTTTTCATGCAGGTGCCCAGAATTGTGGATTAAGATATAAAAGCAGACCATCAGGCTTGTTCAAAGCGTTAAAGGAAGCAAGCCTTCGCCATAGTTGACGGGTTTTATTTGATTGCGCAGGAATGCTGATCACAAATCTTTAAAATTTCCAAATCGTGTCGCAACACCGCCGCAATCTAAACCTAAACCCAAAGACAGGTAAGGGAGCAGCGAGATGACATTGATCGACACGACAGAACGTCAAACCTCCGAGGATGTGGTAGTTCAAGGCGGAGGTTGGATCTTCAAGGGCCTTTTCGGGTGGGCGCTTGTGTTATCCGCTGTGGGTGTTTGGGGGCCGTATGCCCCCGCATCTGACACGTTCACGTTAATTATGAAACTCGCCGCTTCCACCTTGTTGATTATCGCTGGATCTGGACTGCTGTGTGCGCGACCTGACTAAGTCGGCTAAATGTGCCGAATTGGAACAAAGGTGTAATTAGCCTTGCAGTTTTATGTAAATTTCAGTTCTATCTGCTCCAAAGCACAATCAATTGAGGGAGCATGCCAATATGGCAAAGACATACTTAAGTTCTGATTTGAAATTGGAAGGCGATATCAAATCCCAAGGCGATATCGAAATCGATGGTGACGTGAAAGGGCAGGTTACTGCCAAATCTGTCAATGTCTTAGGGGCGGGGAATGTTGATGGCTCTGTGTCATCTGATGCTCTTTCTGTGGAAGGCAAAGTAAACGGTAGCGTAAATACAAATGATCTAACCATCGCAGCAACAGGTCAGATGAAGGCAGATGTGGTGTACCAATCGATCGCAACGGCCAAAGGCGCGAAGGTCGAAGGCAAACTAAAGACCAAATAATCTGTTCTTTGACGATAAAAAAATAAGGCCGCAATTTTGCGGCCTTTTCTATTTAGGATGCACGGCGGCGTCTTCGCCGCCCACCTCCTGCGACATCGCCACCCCCTGCATTAAAGTTTGGATTTGGCAGGGTCACGATGCTGCGCAACTCTGGGAAAGGATCCGTTTTGTGCGGAATTGCGTTGGCCGCAACAAAGTGGTCTTGGAATTTCGGTTCAATCGCGGTTTCCACCTTGGTGATTTCGCCAACCACCCGTTCAATTTCACGCCGTGATCCCACATTACACAGCGCAATCCGTGCGCCCGTTCCAGCAGCGTTCCCAGCAGAAAATACCTTATCCAACGGCACATCAGGGATCATACCCAAAACCATTGCGTGTTTGCTGGAAATATGTGCGCCAAAGGCCCCCGCCAAAACAACGCGATCGACACTGTCAACTTGCATGTCATCCATCAATAGTCGCGCCCCTGCGTATAGTGCGGATTTTGCCAGTTGGATTGCGCGAATGTCACCCTGTGTTACGGTGATGCGTGGTCCGCCATCTGCGGTGCCATCATACACTAAATAGGAATGCGTGCGCCCCTCTGGAATGCTGCGCGCAGTGCCTGTTGCCTCGGCTGATCCGATTAGGCCATTTTCATCCATCAATCCAGCGATGCGCAATTCGGCAACCGCTTCGATAATGCCGGATCCACAGATACCCGTGATGCCAGATGCGGCTGTTGCGTCGGCAAACCCGTCTTCATCAGACCAAATATCACTACCGATCACGCGAAAGCGTGGCTCTTTGGTGACGGGATCGATTTCGATGCGTTCAATGGCACCGGGTGCTGCACGTTGGCCTGAACTGATCTGTGCCCCTTCAAACGCAGGACCCGTGGGCGAAGAACAGGCCAAAACGCGTGAGGTGTTCCCAAGTAGGATTTCAGCATTTGTACCAACATCAACGATCAAAACCAAATCATCGGATTTTCCAGGTTCCTCTGACAACGCGACAGCAGCAGCATCTGCACCAACATGACCAGCAATACAGGGCAACAGATATATCTGCGCCGATTTTGCAATGTTTGTCAGGTCCAGATCAAACGCCTGTAATGAAACGGAGTCCGATGTGGCCAAGGCAAAAGGCGCCTGACCCAATTCAACGGGATCAATCCCCAACAGAAGGTGATGCATCACTGGGTTGCAGACAAAAACAACTTCGAAAATCAGACTGGGGTCTATATCTGCATCTTTTGCGATATCCTCGGCCAAGGTGTTAATTGCGTCCCGAACCGCCCCTGTCATTTCCTGATCCCCACCTGGGTTCATCATGGAATAGCTGACGCGGCTCATTAAATCTTCGCCAAAGCGGATCTGGGGGTTCATCACACCCGCGCTGGCAATGACTTCGCCAGTGGTCAAATCGGTCAAATGTGCCGCCACAGTGGTTGATCCCAGATCAATCGCTAATCCATAAAGCCCCCCTTCGTGAAGGCCCGACCAAACATCCAATATCCGCGCCTGATTTGATTTATGATCGCGGTATACCGCAACAGAGGCTTGCCAGTTTCCTTTTCGCAAACGGGGCTGCAATTTTGTTAGAACGCCCAAATCACAGGTGACGTTGTCGATATCCCACTGTTCCTTTAATGCTTGGGCCAGGCGCTCCAAATCGCCTGTGGGTTTGTGCATGTCAGGTTCTTCAACCTCAACAAAATATAATTTGGTTGCCGGGTCCATTTCGATCGCGCGCGCACTTGCTGCTTTGCGGACAACTTGTTTGTGGACCTGACTTTCTGGGGGTACGTCAATGACAATGTCCCCTTGGACGGTTGCCTGACATCCCAACCGGCGTCCCGCCTTCAGGCCGCGTTTTTGATCATAGCGTTCTTCGACAGAATTCCAATCAGACAGGGCATCATCCTTGACTGTTACGCCATGTTTTGGAAATTCCCCATAGGACGGCGTGATCTGGCACTTACTACAAATCCCGCGCCCACCACAGACAGAATCCAAATCCACACCCAATTGACGGGCGGCGGTTAGAACTGGGGTTCCAACAGGAAAATGTCCGCGCTTGCCAGAAGGGGTAAAAACAACCAATGGATCGTTTTGCATTTTATGTCCTATCGCTACGATGTTTGCAGGCAACATAATGCAATTTAAATCGACAGAAAGCCTTCAATCGTCATAAAATGTAACAAGCGCGGCATTGAGTGCCCGCCATGGCATTTTTTTGCAGTATTTCCTGCTATTTAATCTGTAATCCCAAGTGCCATCATACAGCTTATATCAATGCGCATATCCTATTGGGCAAGCAATGCACCGAATGACCACCTATCTAAGTTTTGAATGGAAGATAAACCCAAGCGTATTCAGCAATATTTGCGCCGCAAGGATAGACGTAGATCCCGTTGGATCATAATCTGGTGCCACCTCAACCAAATCGATGCCGACAACCTCGTTTCGTTTGGCCACGGCCTGCATCATTTCCAACACGTCGTAATATAGAAACCCACCATGGCTGGGTGTTCCTGTTCCCGGTGCAATAGAGGGGCAGAATGCATCAATATCGATTGTAATGTAGACACGTGCGCCACTGGGAATGCGATCAATCACCCCCTGCGGTCCCAATGCGCGGGCCTGGCGCACGCTTAGAATATCGGATCCACGGTTGCGCGCATCCTCATATCCCTCTTTTGCAGTGGAACTGACGTTGCGAATGCCAACTTGGGTTAGGCCTGTAACATAGGGTTTTTCGGCGGCACGGCGCATTGGGTTGCCGTGACCATAACGCACGCCATGACGTTCATCGACAAAATCCAAATGCGCGTCGATTTGTAGAATATGAATATCGCCCTGATCATCAAACGCGTTAATACAGGGGATGTTGATCGAATGATCGCCCCCGATAGTGACAGGCAACGCCCCACCAGCCAATGCGGCGCGCACGCCTGCTTCAATGTTAGCGTGGCTTTTCATTGTATCTGTGTGAACAATATCCGCATCCCCCATATCAATCATGCGCACAGCACCGGGCAGATAGATTGCGTCATCCTCGTGATCATAGGCGCCCGCATGACCAAAACTGAACAGGGTCGACGCCTCGCGCACAGAGCGTGGACCAAAACGGGCACCAGAACGCCATTGTGTACCCGCATCAAAGGGCGCGCCTAGGATCGCAACATCCGCGTCAATCGTTGACCAGTCTTCGACATAGGGGCGTTTGCCAAAGGTCGAGATGCCGACAAAGGGCAAATTTAATCGACCTGATTCATATCCATGACCACTCATCTTATCTCTCCATGCAGCATTTTTATGCAGTTAACCGACAAGTGGTGGAAAGGAAAAGTCCCAATGCGACAAGAATGGCCCTTTTCAAGCAGCGGCAAACGTGAAATAGGGACTTGCCAAGTGTTCCCTGCCCAAAAAGGATTTTCCATGCAGATTCGCGAGGCTTTAACCTTTGATGATGTTCTTCTTGTACCCGGTGCGTCCAATGTTCTGCCAAATACGGCCGACACACGTACACGCGTAACCCAATCTATTGCGCTTAATATCCCTTTGCTGAGTTCCGCGATGGATACAGTAACCGAGGCGCGCATGGCGATCACCATGGCGCAGGCGGGGGGGATGGGTGTTTTGCACCGTAACCTAACAATCGAGGAACAGGCCCAGCAAGTGCGCCGTGTCAAACGGTTTGAAAGTGGGATTGTGTATAACCCCATTACATTGCGCGCGGATCAAACATTAGCAGATGCCAATGCGCTGCGTGAACGCTATAACGTGTCTGGTTTTCCTGTTGTTGACGAAATGGGTCGTGTCGTTGGGATCGTGACCAATCGCGACATGCGCTTTGCGACAGCAGATGACACACCTGTGCACGTGATGATGACGACAGATAACCTAGCGATCTTGCACGAACCTGCAGATCGACAAGAGGCCATTAGCCTGATGAAGGCACGCCGCATCGAAAAACTGCTGGTTACCGATGGTGGGGGTAAGTTGACAGGTCTATTGACCCTAAAGGACACCGAACAATCTGTGCTAAACCCGACCGCCTGCAAGGATGAGCTGGGCCGCCTGCGTGTTGCTGCTGCATCAACTGTTGGGGATGCAGGGTTTGAACGCTCTGAGGCGTTGATTGACGCAGGTGTTGATATGGTTGTGATTGACACGGCGCACGGCCACTCAGAAGGGGTGGCACATGCGGTTGAGCGGATTAAAAAATTATCCAACACGATTCAGGTGGTTGCAGGCAACGTGGCAACGGCTGAGGCGACCAAGGCATTGATTGGTGCGGGCGCGGATGCGATTAAGGTGGGGATTGGTCCGGGGTCGATCTGTACCACGCGTATGGTAGCGGGCGTTGGTGTGCCACAATTAACCGCGATTGATGATTGTGCCACTGCCGCAGGGGATGTTCCTGTCATCGCAGATGGTGGCATTAAATTTTCAGGTGATTTTGCCAAGGCGATTGCCGCAGGTGCATCCTGTGCCATGGTTGGATCCATGATTGCAGGAACAGATGAATCCCCGGGCGAGGTTATCCTGTACCAGGGACGTTCATTCAAGGCCTATCGCGGTATGGGAAGCCTGGGCGCGATGGCGCGTGGATCTGCGGATCGGTATTTCCAAAAAGATGCCGCCAGCGACAAATTGGTTCCAGAAGGGATCGAGGGTCAGGTACCTTACAAAGGCTCTGCAGG
>CAXABH010000102.1:0-6479 GCA_963966925.1 uncultured Rhodobacterales bacterium | reverse complement strand
AAGTCACGCAAATGTGGGCATGCGTTTGGCGCGATTGGACGCTGATGTGATGTGTACCCGCGCGCTGCCCGTGGAATATTTGGTGCCAGATCAACCTGATTACCGCGGACCAGATCAGTTTAAACGGCTCGCCACGCCCTTCGCGCGGCGCCGTCAAATCAGCATGCGGGCCTATCCTGAATTTGGCGCACAGGTTTCAGGCGGGTTCCTGAGTCATCAGGTTGGTAAATCCTTTTTTCGCATTGTTCCCGAAGCGATGACACCGCGCATTCATTTTTGTGATTACCCCACCCATGATGACACAAAAATCAAAACACTCGCCCATTTGGATCTGGCCCATTATCATACTGACACTTGGGATAAGTTTTATCAAAAATACACCGAAAGACGAAAAACTGGATCCTACCGAAAAGAGATTTCTGGCGGGAAAACTTATCATACAGAACGACAAAGTTTGCATGATATACTTGCGGAGTTAGAACAAAACGAAGGCATCACGGGGTTAAAACGGCTTCATCGTGAATTATGCGTCGCCACACCAGAGATGGTTGCGCGATTAGAACAATATGATCTTTATCGTCTGTATCAGTTTGATTTTGATAAAAACCGATCAAAATATTTCCCACAGTTTTCAATTTGATACGGGCCAAATGACGCACGGATTGACGGCGGGCCATATTTTAGCGTAGAAGCAACCTAACAAGCGCGCCCTGTATGAGATAGGCCGCGCAATGTCGATCAGATGCGCGGGCCAAAGAGTGTCCGTAAAAAACGGATACACATGACCACATTTGCTGATTTGGAGCTAAATCCAAAGATTTTGAAAGCCATAACTGAGGCTGGATATGAAACCCCGACCCCAATTCAATCTGGTGCAATTCCTGCTGCACTAAAGGGAAAAGATGTCCTAGGCATCGCCCAAACAGGGACAGGAAAAACCGCAAGCTTTACCTTGCCGATGATACACATGCTGGCACGTGGACGTGCCCGTGCGCGGATGCCGCGGTCATTGGTGTTATGCCCAACGCGTGAATTGGCAGCCCAGGTTGCTGAAAACTTTGATACATATTCACAACACTTGAAATTGACCAAGGCGCTGTTGATCGGTGGGGTCAGCTTTAAGGAACAGGATGCGTTAATTGATAAGGGCGTTGATGTTTTGATTGCAACGCCAGGTCGCCTATTAGACCATTTTGAACGCGGTAAACTTTTGTTGACCGGCGTACAGGTGATGGTTGTTGATGAGGCCGACCGCATGTTGGATATGGGATTTATTCCCGATATCGAACGCATTTTTGGACTGACACCATTTACACGTCAAACCTTGTTTTTCTCGGCCACGATGGCGCCAGAAATTGAGCGGATCACAAATACATTCCTATCTGCGCCCGAACGTATCGAAGTTGCCCGCCAAGCCACTGCATCGGAAAATATTTCACAAAGCGTTGTGATGTTTAAACCCGCACGCAAAGACCGCGAAGCATCACAAAAGCGCCAGTTGTTGCGTGCATTAATCGATCAAGAAGGTGACTCACTGACCAATGCAATCATCTTTTGCAATCGGAAAACCGACGTCGATATTTGTGCAAAGTCACTTAATAAATACGGTTATCAGGCCGCCCCAATTCACGGTGATTTGGATCAGGCGCAACGGATGAGAACCCTGGATGATTACCGTGAAGGGCGTTTGAAGTTCCTTGTCGCTTCGGATGTTGCCGCGCGTGGTTTGGATATTCCATCCGTCAGCCATGTTTTCAATTTTGATGTTCCAGGTCATGCCGAAGATTATGTGCACCGTATCGGGCGCACAGGTCGTGCGGGACGATCGGGCAGTGCATTTATGATCTGTTCAAAGCGTGATGAAAAATCATTCGCCGCAGTTGAGGAATTGTTGCAAAAAGAAATCACGCGTCTGGACGTTCCAGCGGCCTTATTAGAAGAATGGACGCCCAAGAAAAAGCCAGCACGCGAAAAACCAGCCGAGCCTGCGAAAGTGACTGAACAAACAGTTGAAATCACTGAAAAACCCAACCACCAAAACAAACGTCGCAGAGATCGGCGTGGTGGTGACAACGCTGTTGTCGGCATGGGTGATCATATGCCAAGTTTTATCGCTCTTAGCTTTGAGGAGCGCCGCGCAGGCTAATTTGGCACGCTCTTTGCTGTGTTTGTTCAAGATATAGATCAAATACGGGTGAGGCATGAACGCCAGAATTCAAATGTCGATGGCTATGCAGCTCTCTAGTGAACTGGGTCGCATGACACAAAGTTACAATACACGCTTGGCGCAACTGCTGCGCAGGCATGATGTTACCTATCCGCAATATGCAGTACTGGATCACATCATGCGCAGCGGAACCAACGCCGAAACCATCAGTCAAATTTCCGACGCAGTAGAAGTTTTACAACCTGCGGTTACCAAGATTGTCAGAAAATTTTCAGATCGCGGTCTGTTGCAGGTTATCGGCACCCAAAAAGACCGCCGTCAGAAACGTGTGACTATGACTGCTGATGGGGCGGCATTCATCGGAAAATTGCAGGCCGCATTGATGCCCGACGTGCTAGAGTGTTTTTCCGATTGGCCCGAAGAAAAACTAGATGCATTTGCCAATCAAATTTGTACTTTCCGCACCTGGCTTGAGGAAAACCGCGTCTGATCCTACATCAGGCGCGATATCACAATCGATATTTCAGGTTTCTTGCCAATTTCGGTTTGACAGGTTTGGCGCGCGATACGTTTTATTGCCTCTTCCAATTTGTCATCATTGGTGATTGTTTTTTGATTAGCCCGACCAATAAACTGGCTTAGATCCTCTTCTAATGCATCGACAAGCGGCGCATTAGATGAACCCATTTCTGGCAACCCGCGCGTTTCACACCATGGTTCGCCAATCATTTCGTCTTCTTCATCTAGAATGACAGTCACAATCACATGCCCATAAAGTGCCATGCGCAAGCGATCACGGATCACCCCATCAAGCGCCCCTACCTGAGTTGAACCGTCCAAATACATACGCCCAGTTTCAACGTATTCCGTGACTTTTGGCCGATTACCAGACAAATCCAGCATCATTCCATTCACACAAATCAACGATGCATAGCCCGCATTTTCCGCAATTTTGGCGTGTTCGCGCAAATGACGGTGTTCGCCGTGCATTGGAATAACCATTTGAGGTTCAATGATTTTATGCATTTCCATCAGATCAGGACGGTTGGCGTGACCAGACACGTGGTAATCGCCCATGCGGTCGGTTACCACATCAACACCTTGTTCGGAAAACTGGTTCATGATGCGAATGACATCACGTTCATTGCCCGGAATAGTCGAGGATGAGAATAAAACCATATCCCCCTCTTTCAGGGAAATACCCTGAAATTTACCGTTGGCCAATTGTGCAGTAGCAGCGCGGCGTTCGCCCTGACTGCCGGTACACAGCAACATTAAATTTTGTCGCGGAATGTCCTGCGCTTCATCCGAACTGACGACTGTTGGAAAATCATCAAGCACACCTGTTTCCAGCCCCGCCTGCACCATTTTGCGCATGGCACGTCCCATCAAACAGATTGAGCGCCCTGAACTGGTCGCTGCCTCGGCCAAGGTGCGCAAACGCGCCACGTTGCTGGCAAATGTGGTCGCAACGACCATCGCGGGTGCCTTGGCAATTAATTCAGCAATAGATGTTTTTAACGTTGCCTCTGATCGACCCGGATGCATCGAAAATACGTTTGTGCTGTCGCAAACCAATGCCTTGATCCCATTTTTGGCGATATCCTTGAACATCTCATGATCAAAGGGTTCGCCAACACCTGGGTCCGTGTCGATTTTAAAATCACCAGAATGCAAAACACGTCCCTCAGGCGTATCAATGACCAAGGCACTGCTTTCTGGAATGGAATGCGAAATCGGGGCAAACCCAACCTTGAATGGACCGACGTCAATGGTTTCAGGCCATTTCATCACAGTTTTGACATTGCGCGGACTGTGACCGTGATCCTCCATCTTCATGCGTGCCAAATGTGCGGTAAAAGGGCGGGCGAAAACGGGCGCGCCTATTTCGGACCACAGATGCCCCACAGCGCCAACATGATCTTCATGAGCATGTGTTATGAATATCGCATCAATTTGATTGCGGCGTTCCTTTAGCCATGTGATATCAGGAAAAATTAGATCAACGCCCGGTGTGCTGTCCATATCTGGAAAGGTCACGCCCAAATCAACAACGATCAATCTCTCTTTTCCTGGTGCGCCATATCCATAGACATAGGCATTCATGCCAATTTCACCTGCACCGCCCAAGGGCATATAGATTAGTCTATCGCTCATTTGTTTTTTATTCCTGATTATGATCGTGAATGAGCCGTAGACCATGCATGGTCAAGTCATCCTCGAATGCGTCAAATAGTGTTTCTGCGCCCTGAAACAATGGGGCAAGGCCACCTGTTGAGATAACCTTCATCTCTTTTTCATGTTCCGCGCGGATACGTGCGCAAACCTCTTTGATCAGCCCCACATACCCCCAGAACACGCCTGATTGCATGCACGCAACCGTATTGGTCCCAATCACCGCTTGCGGTTTGGCGATATCCACATGCGGCAGCGCTGCTGCCTGTTGGTGCAATGCCTGCAAGGATAAGTTCACGCCAGGCGCAATCACACCCCCGATATAGGCCCCATCTGCATCCACCACGTCAAATGTCGTGGCTGTTCCGAAATCTACAATAATGAGATTGCCACCAAACAAATCATGACCTGCAACGGTATTCACCAAACGGTCTGGTCCAACGCTGGTTCCCGCATCAACACGCACATCAATCGGCAGTTTACAGTCAGGTTTTCCCACAACCAAGGGGCGGGTGTTAAAATAACGATCAGCCAAAACGCGCAGGTTGAACACGACGCGAGGAACGGTTGATGAAATAATCACATCCGTAATGTCAGCCTTGACGCCCTGTAAGTTCATCAAAGAGCTAAGCCATACAAAATACTGATCAGCTGTGCGCTGATGTTCTGTCGCCGTACGCCACGTCGCAATAAAGGCGTTCCCGTCCCAGATCGAAAAAACTGTGTTCGTGTTCCCGCAGTCAATGGTCAATAACATTGTAGCGCCCTCTAGAAATAGATGTCTGCAGCCGCAATCGCGCGGCGGCCGTCTTGTGTATCCAATATCAGATGTCCTGCCTGATCAACACTGTCAAATCGCCCCACATATTCATCACGCTGCGTGCGTGCTGTAATTATCTGTCCGATATTGGCCGCGCGTTCTAACCACGCGGTTCGGATGGGTTCAAACCCATAGGCATTGAATTGCTCTTCTCGTATCGCAAAGGCAGCTGCGAGGGTGGGCAAAAACGCTTCTGGCGTTATGACCTGCCCTGTTAAACCGTAAAGTGATGCAGGCGGCAGCGCATGTGTTTCCAAATTCGATGCCTCGGGTGCATTTTTCAAATTGACCCCAACCCCAATCACCAACGCCAGTTGGCCCGCGGATAAGGCCACAGTTTCCAACAGAATGCCTGCCACCTTTGCCCCATTAAGCAGTGCATCATTTGGCCATTTCAATTGGCAACTGACCTGATGGGGAAAGAGGGTTGCAAAACTATCTGCCAGCGCCAGCGACATCACAAATGAGCGCAGCGCAAATGAATGCGGATCGCCCTTAGGAAATAACAGAAGCGTGCCTGCAAAATTCCCTTCGGGATCCATCCACGCGCGCCCGCGACGCCCGCGTCCCTGCGTTTGCTTTAGTCCCAAAAACCAAGTCGGTCCACCTACCGTTTTGGCATTGCGGACCGCTTCTGCATTTGTGCTATCGACCGACGCAAGAATGCGTCGATCGTACCCTATTGGAAAATTATTGGACAAGCGCTGCTGCTGCCGCCATTGCCGCGCCTTTGAGGCCAAAGAAATTCACAATGCCCACAACAGTTGCAATCGCAGACACAGAAACAAAAGCCGTCAGCATCGGTGTTGAATAATCATCCAACGCCTCATCCTGTTCTGAGCCAAACCACATCAAATAGATGATGCGTAGGTAATAGTAGGCACCAATCACAGATGCGATCACACCTGCAATCGCCAACCAAAGCAGACCCGCACCATAAGCGGCCTGTAGGACATAAAGTTTGCCAAAGAACCCGATTGTGCCCGGAATACCGGCCAAGGAAACCATCAACACCATGACCGCCAATGCCTTGCCCGGTTTTGTTTTCGCCAAAAGGTTCAGCGATTGGATATCAGTTACGGGCTGACCGTCTTTTTCCATAGTCATGATAAAGGCAAATGTCCCGATGTTCATGATTACGTAGAATGTCATGTACATCAACATCGCCTCAACACCGTAGGCGGTCCCGGCGGCAAGACCCATCAGGGCGTACCCCATATGCGCGATTGAGGAATAGGCCATCAGACGTTTGATATTCGTCTGACCAATCGCTGCAACGGCACCAAGGAACATGGAAAGCAAGGAAATCAAAACAAT
>CAXABH010000101.1:0-6484 GCA_963966925.1 uncultured Rhodobacterales bacterium | reverse complement strand
TCATGGTGCGCCCCAATGTGCCAACTTTGCCCATGTAGGCGTCCATCAATTTGTAACGTCCTTTGGGCATCAAGGGCATTTGATCGTGCATCCAGGTGGGCGCCGCGCCCAAACCAATAAACCCTACACCAATCTCATCTGAAATATCTTTGACCTCTTTCAGGTGAATGTTCACCTCGTCACAGGTTTCATGGATTGTCTCAAGCGGGGCACCAGACAGTTCTAATGCGCCACCAGGTTCAAGTGAGATGTTTGCACCATCTTTGGTCAGTCCGATAAGTTTGTCACCCTCTCGCAGCTCTTGCCAAGAATGGCGATCACGAAGGGCGGACAACACAGCGTGAATGGATCGCTCGCCTTCATACGGTAGGGGCAGCAGGCTATCTTTGCAAAAACCGAACTTTTCGTGTTCGGTTCCAATGCGCCAATCCTCTTTCGGTTTACAACCCGATGCTAGATATTCGGCCATTTGTTCATAGCTTTCGATGGGGCCGCCACCGGATTGAGGGATCGACATTGATAAGTCTCCGATCGAGTAGTTTTGTTAAGGGATTAATACGATTTTCCCTTATGTCAATGAATGTACTTTGATTGATCTAAATAATGATTGGATTGCCAAATCACATCTTCGTGCGATTGATTATCCTCTAGCCGCGAAAGCGTAAATTCAACATTCCAGTTTGGCAGTAAAACAAAGGCATCAAATAATCGATCTGCCCCCTTTGCATTCGTGGGGATTTTTAAGGATGGGTGGGCTGGTTGCTCGATGATCCAAACACTTTCACGCCCATTTTTGCTTAGCATTATTCGCGTGATGTCACCAACTGCAGCTATGCCACCACTTTCTGGTCCGAAATAGGTAATTTGCCCTTCAACAAAGTGTACAATCCCTTGCCCTTCATTATTGCGCTGAAACCTTAGCCTTTGGATTGCGGAATATCCAAGCGCGCCACCAATGAATAACAACGGATAACCAATGATCTTTAGCAACCCGTAGCTGGTCAATATCCAATATAGCCCCAGACACATTACCCCAAAGGCGATAATTAAACCGCTAAATCGTCTAAGTGTTTCTATGGCGTCCTGTCGCATCAGCGCCAGTCCCCTAAATGTTCCTGCCAAAGGGACAGTGCCGCAACCGCTGCCGTGTCTGCGCGCAAAATGCGCGGACCCAAGCTGACCGGATGGGATTGTTGCATCATAGTAATTTTTGACCTTTCGCGCTGCGAAAAACCACCCTCTGGCCCAATCAAAATGGCCCACTTGCCAGTTGGTAGGGAATTAAATGTGGACGCAGCGCCCACCAGACCCTCATCACAGTAAAGCAGATGGCGGTCACCAGGCCACGCATCCAAAACGTTGTCTAGTTTCTGTAAATCGTGAACGTTTGGCACATAGGTTCCGCCGCATTGTTCGGTTGCTTCTATTGCATGGGCCTGTAGTCGATCCTGTCGAATACGTTCAGAATTGGTAAAGTCGGTTGAAATTGGCAAAATTTCTGCCGCACCCAATTCTGTGGCCTTCTCTACAATAAAATCTGTGCGCGCCTTTTTGATTGGTGCAAACAACAGCCAGACATCTGGCGGATTTTGCAATGATTGTGTTTTAAGCGTGCATTTGAGTATGGCTGATTTTTTATTACCCTCTGAGATGTGGGCCTGCCATTCGCCATCTTTGCCATTAAAAACCAATATTGCATCACCAATTGATAGGCGCATGACCGCAAAAAGATAGTTCGCTTGATCGCGATCAAGCGGAATAAGTTGCGCTTCTCCAAGCGAGTGATCTACAAAGAGCCTAATCTTGACCGTCATGGAGCCATCTTATGTCGCAATTTTCCCCAACACCAGAGGTAGAGGGACAAGTTTCCGATGCTGTTTCAGGAAACTGGGTGGATCAAATCGCACCGCGATTTTCGCGTCCATATTTGCGGCTGTCGCGCGCGGATCGTCCAATTGGCACCTGGTTGTTGTTGTTGCCGTGCTGGTGGGGACTTGGGTTGGCCATCTTAGCTGATGGTCAATTTGCATCGCACGACGTTTGGATTTTTGTGTCCTGTGCGATTGGCGCGTTTTTGATGCGCGGCGCAGGTTGCACATGGAACGATATCACGGATCGTAAAATTGACGGTGCTGTCGAACGAACACGTTCTCGCCCGATTCCATCTGGTCAGGTCACGGTAACACAAGCAGTTATATGGATGATACTACAGGCTGGGATCGCCGCATTGATCCTGTTTTCGTATAATATGTCTGCCATTATATTGGGGTTTGCGTCATTAGCGCTGGTGGCGATTTATCCGTTTGCCAAACGCTTTACGTGGTGGCCACAGGCTTTTTTGGGTCTTGCGTTCAATTGGGGAGCGTTGATGATCTATGTCGCGCACTCTGGCGTTTTACGAATTGAGGCCGTTTTACTATATGCCGCAGGGATCATTTGGACGTTATTCTATGATACGATTTATGCCCATCAAGATCGTGAAGATGATGCCTTGATCGGTGTGAAATCCACGGCGCGTTTATTTGCGGAACGCACGCCGACCTGGTTGTTTGGCTTTTCGGTGCTCTCTTCAATTTTGATGGGTCTTGCGATTTATTTAGCATGCTCAGAGCGTGGGACACTTTCGACACTGATTGCAATATTGGCGGTACCTGCGTTTTGGATGCATTTACGTTGGCAAATGAGAAGGTTTGATGCCCATGATCCTGTGCGTTTGATGATGTTGTTTCGTTCCAATCGGGATGCGGGGTTAATTGTTGTGCTGTTTTTCGCCATTGCCGCAATGCTATGATTGCAAGTGTGCGCTGATGTTATTATCAGTTTTGAAGGAAGAAATCAGGGCATAACATGCGACTTTCGACATTGGTGTTTTCATTCGCATTTTTGCTGGCCGGCGCGGGCCTAAGTGTTTTTGCTGCAATCTTAGCTGTGAACTTGATTGAAGAAACCACTGAAACAGATGTGCGTCGCGCCCTTTCGGCAGCAGGGTATCATTGGGCTGATGTTGAAACCGCAGGCCTACAGGTTTTTGTGATTGGCTATGCGCCATCAGAAGCGATGCGGTTCAAGGCAAAAAGCGCTGCTGGTACGGTCGTTGACGCAACCCGCGTTATTGACCAAATGAATGTTATTGACAGTGTTGAGATTACACCTCCAGACTTCAAACTTGAAATATTACGGACGAACAATGCGGTTTCTGTAATGGGCATGTTGCCCGCGCGATATGGCGTGGATAGCCTGATCGCTTCGATAAATGAGTCAGTTGGCCCCGACGCCAAGATTTCGCAGTTACTACAGACAGCCGATTTTCCTGTTGCAGAGAATTGGGCAACAGCGGTCCGAGCTTCGATTGACTTACTATCGCTTGCCGACTCTGCCAAACTTACCGTTTCTGCGGGTGAAGTTCAGGGCAATTTGGTCGCACAGGATTATGCTGAAGGGCAGGCATTTGAGCGACAAATTGGCATTCTATCTTCGGAAGATGTCACAACAGATATAACAATTACTGCGCCCCGTCGTGTCATCGCTCCGTTTGTGTTTTCCGTTTCCAAGACCGAAGCATCAAAAGAGATTTCCGTTTGTACTTTTCAAAACGAAGAGACACGGACCGCGTTGCAAACTGCGGCTGAGGATCTGAATTTCGAAATTATGCGTGAATGTCAAATTGGGTTGGGTCGGCCAACTTCTGCATGGAAAGACGCTGTTTTCGCAACCCTTAGTTCAGTTGATCAATTTCAAAATGCAACAGCCACAGTTTTAGGAACACACGTTAAATTATTAGTTTCGCAAGATACGGATGCCGACCTATTTAGCCGCATTAAATCTAAGCTAGCGCGTGATCTGCCGCCAGAATACATGTTGCAAGCCAAACGGCCTGAACCTGATAAACAGATGAATTATGCGCCTGATTTTTTAATTACACTCAGCCCAGAGCGAAATGTTCAATTGCGTGGTGTTTTACCAACTGATGTTGCCAAAGACATGGTCCAGAGCATGGCCCAAGCCCGCTTTGGGAAAGAGAATGTGCACCTGTCCATTCAATTGGATGATGCGTATGACGATGATCGCACTGTCCATACGCTTACCGCGATCGAGGCAATGGCGGACCTACGCCAAGGACGTGCGCATTTATCCTCAAATGGGGCTGAAATTTCTGGTCAAACTTATGATGATACATTGAACGCAAAAATCACGGGGTTGTTCCAAGATAAGCTGTCAGAGTTCCAGGCGTTGTCATTGTCGATAGATATTTTAGAGCAGCCTCAGAAAAAAGAACAGATTGGTCCGTCTGCGGATGAGTGTATTGCAGATATTGAAGTATTAATTTTAGCGCGCAAAATTAATTTTGAGCCAAACTCGGATCGTGTGGATATAGCAGCGCATCAGGTACTGGACGATATTGCTGATGTGCTGCGTGAGTGTGGTGAAATTCCGTTGGAAATTGCAGGTTATACCGATAGTCAAGGACGTGCTGAAATGAATTTGGGGCTTAGTCAATCGCGCGCGACCTCTATCTTAAATGAACTTCAACGCCGACGCGTGCTTACCGGATCTTATATCGCAACTGGGTACGGAGAAGACGATCCAATCGCTGATAATGACACGGAAGAAGGGCGCGAAAAAAACCGTCGTATTGAATTCCGGTTATTAGATACACATCAACACGATCACCCTGAAGGTACAGATCATGAATAGACTTGAATTCATCATTGCCATTTCGGCTGTTTTATTTGTGGCCTTTGCACTGGGCTGGTTTTCGCACTGGCTGCTTCGCCGTTTCACACGTGTTTCAAAGGCCGATTTGGGTGAATTTGAGAAAATGGCACAAGAGCTTCATGAAGCCGAAGAAACCCGTGATCAGGCAATCACATACCTGCAACAACGCGAGGCCGAGTTGACAAGTCAGCTGACGCAAACGGATGCAGAACTGCGTGCAGCGATGGATGGCTTGCGTGAAGCACGGCTAGAGGCCGAAGAGCTTCGTGTTTATATTGAAAAGATTTCAGCGCCAAAAGAGTGATTTACCAACGCGATAGGGCGTCTTCGTCCTCGGGTTTGGCATCAACCCAACGGGGCTCTCCGTTCACGATTTCTTTTTTCCAAAACGGCGCGCGGGATTTTAAGTAATCCATCAAAAATTCAGCCCCCTGGAACGCATCGTTTCTGTGGGGCGCTGCTGTCGCAACCATCATGATCATTTCCCCGGGTTTTAGTGATCCGTATCTATGGATCACCAAAACGTTGGACAGTGAAAATCGATCTTTTGCAGTCGTCGCATGTGCCTGAATCGCCTTTTCGGTCATGCCGGGGTAATGTTCAATTTCCATTGTGCTTAGCCCGCCCAATTCATCATCACGAACAACCCCACAAAATGTGACAATCGCGCCAACATGGCGATGCCCCAAGGCAAATTCGTTTGATAATGCGCCATAATCAAATGGATCAGCTTGCACAGATATCTTCATATTATCCACCTGTCATCGGTGGGAAAAAGGCCACTTCTTTTGCATTTTCGATGGAGCTGTCCATGTCTACTAGGTTCTGATCGATTGCCACACGAATTGCGCTAAGATCGGAAAATGCGACGGCATAGCGTTCTTCTTTTTGTTTTAATTCCTCGATCAATTCGCGGACACTCTGTGCATTTGTTGCGTGGCTTTCACGTGCCTCGCCAATGCGTTCGCGCACCCATGCGAAATAAACCAGCTCAATCATGTGTCTTCCTGTAAATGTGGCAGTGCCTTGGCAAAGTAATCAACGCCCGTGATCAAGGTTAATGCTGCTGCAATCCAAAGCAACCATAGACCAATTTGGCCAGACCAATACATGGCCTCTAACTTCCATAGTAATCCCAGTTCGTCCGCAATGTCGCCCGAAATGATACCCGTAACAATATCGTCGTTCATGCCGTATGTTGACATTCCAACGTAGTGTTCGAACACACCTTGCGAAAATAGGGTTGCGATTGCAACCATTTGCGCTGTTGTTTTTAGTTTCGCTAGTTTCGTCACCTTTAATGTGCCAGCGGTGTCCCCCAGAAATTCGCGTAATCCCGAAACGAACACCTCGCGAAAAAGGATCACTGTGACAGGCAAAACAAGCCAAGGTGACATTGACGAGTATCCGACAATAATCATTAGGGCGATGACAACCATCGCTTTGTCTGCAATCGGATCAAGCATCGCGCCAAATTTACTTTCCTGGCCCCATGCGCGCGCAAGGTAGCCATCAAACCAATCGGTTAATGCGGCCGAGACAAATAATATCAGTGCGAACCAGTCCGCGTAGGGACGGGTGAAATACAAAAACATCAGCGCGACTGCAGGTGCAGCCAGCAATCTGAGGATTGTTAGTATGTTAGGTAGTGTCCAAGTCATGCTGTTTCATACCTAATTTAAAAACCTAGGGAAAGCGGTTGCAGTGCTTCGTCCTCTATTAAATATATAATTAATTCGCTAAATAGGTGGTATCCAAGGATATTCTA
>CAXABH010000100.1:0-6491 GCA_963966925.1 uncultured Rhodobacterales bacterium | reverse complement strand
ACTATTACTCTCAGCCAGGTAATCTGTTCCGGCTTATGAACAAAGACCAACAACAGGTACTCTTTGAGAATACGGCGCGCGCTATCGGACCAGCTCGTATCGAAATTCAGCATCGTCACATTCGCAACTGTTATCGCGCTGATCCAGCCTATGGAAAGGGTGTCGCTGACGCACTTAACATCCAGCTAACAGACGTAGATGGACTAGATCAATAAGTCTGCTCAACTCAAGAAAAGGAATATGCCATGAACAAAAGTGAACTGGTTGGTCAGCTGGAAACCGTGTTGGCCACCAGCTATGCGCTTTACGCTAAAACCCAAAATTTTCACTGGAATGTCACCGGACCGAATTTCATGTCCCTTCATGCCGTGTTTGAAGAGCAATATACGGACCTTGCAGGCGCAATTGATGAGGCTGCCGAACTCATTCGGGGTCTTGGTTACCGGGTCCCCGCAATCCAAGGTTTACTGGCCTCCAATGACATCTTAAAGAATGCACCCGATATAATCAGTACTAAGGGTATGATCGAGATTTTGGGCGATGATCAGGCTAAAACTATTAGCGTCCTGCAATCAGCATTAAGTACAGCCCAAAAGTATGCAGATGAGGTGGTTTCCGATTTTTTGATTGGACGGCAAGCCGTTCATCGCAAGAACCGCTGGATACTGAATGCTATGTCCGAATAATGACAAAATTATCGGTCAAGCTCGCCCCAACGGAGCGGGCTTGAAAACAGGGTAAGAGCCTCAATCGAAAATCCTGCACATAAAGCAATCAAAAATTAGAACTTTTAGCATGAGTTCTTTTTTTACTCCTTACACCCGAAAAACTTTCTCCACTTTTTGGGTGTAAGGAGGATAAATCACGCCAACAAATGATCGCAGACGTTTATTGGCCGTGTACCATTTTCATATGATTTGTGGAGGCGAACTTTGTGGACCAATATAAATCAGGGAGACATCCAATGCCCACTAAACTGACTGCAAAAATCACTGGCTTGTTCGCAGGCAACGCTAAAGAGCATTGGCCAGATAAGCCAGCATCCGCAATTGATAAATCAGCAGTTCGTAATCAGCAGGAAATTTCCACCTGCGGACTTATATCAGATGAACAGGCAGACCGATCGGTTCATGGTGGGCCAGACAAGGCTTTACATCATTATCAAGGGGAGCACTATGCAACGTGGAAAAGTGAAGGCATCCTGCCCCGGGGTTCTGAGCCCTGCGCCTTTGGAGAGAATATTTCGAGTTTCGGATTGACTGAAGATAACCTATGTATCGGTGATGTATTTCAACTAGGTACAGCTACCGTTCAAATCAGTCAGGGCAGGCAACCTTGTTGGAAACTGAATGAACACACCGGCAATTCCCAAATGGCCTACCTTTTTCAAAAGACAGGCAGGACTGGTTGGTATTATCTTGTTCTGGAGACCGGTTGAATTCAGTCAGGTGACACAATCAATCTTATAGACCGACCCAACCCCCAGTGGTCAATCAAACGGGTCACCCGCGCCAGACTGACCAGAAAGGTCACGCCTGATGACGCTCGAAAGTTGGCTGACCTAGAGGAACTGGCTCAAGGCTGGCGGCAGGCCTTCGCTAAGATGGCGAAGGGTGACACCAAAGAAGATACCAGCGCCAGACTTGCCCTATGAAGGTGAACGTGTCTTGGAATTGTTCTTCTTCCCTAATCTGGTATTTTGCAGAAAAGGACAGGTAATTCCCCCATTGTTAATTGGGTCCGCCTGTAGAACTAGGCGGCCATTTTCAGTTTCATCGCGGGCGTTATTGCGCCGATGGTTGTTATCAGTCCAGCGCCATTTAGTGGACTGATCCTGTGCCTCTTCTGTTGTTTCGAAGATGTATTGGTGCAGCCATTCTTAGCGTATCGTGCGATTGTAACGCTTAATATGTACGTTTTTGCTGCGGCTTGCCTCGCTAGATGTATTCAATTTCACTGCTACGCGTCTCAGCCCATGACCTTAGCATGCCATTTACATATTCTGGGTCATTATCGGCACGGATTATCTTGGGCGGACCCCGCCATTGTCTATGCGGCTCAAAATATAAATGTGATACAACATGACGATATCAATCAATGGTGATACTACAGTGAAATCGTTTCACATTCCGCATTTGGCGAAAATAAAGTGCACTCAAACAACACCATAATCCAACTAAGCTACTGTTATCATAATGATTAGTGAAGGTTAGTTGGAGCGGGCGATGAGATTCGAACTCACGACATTTACCTTGGCAAGGTAACGCTCTACCCCTGAGCTACGCCCGCGTCCTTGGGTAGGGTGCTTTTAGAAACAGTTTTACGGGTGTGCAAGAGGAAAATGGCACGGAACCGGAATTTTCCGTGCCATTCCGCAGATTTTATTCCAATTCGATCAGCAGATCTTTGGCATCAATTTGTGCGCCTGCGCCGACATGGGTTTGTTTGATCACAGCGTCGCGTTCTGCATGAATGCCTGTTTCCATTTTCATCGCCTCAATCGTCAGCAACAGATCACCTTCGCGCACCTGCTGGCCAGCTTGAACGACAACTGATGCAACGACACCGGGCATTGGTGCGCCGATGTGGTTTGCATTGCCCAATTCCGCCTTGGGTTTCGCTGCTGTTGACGCTTTGACAATGCGGTTTGGAACCCGGATCACACGGGGCTGACCGTTCAGTTCAAAGAACACCTTCACCTCACCATCATCCGTGGTTTCCCCCACCGCTTGCAGGCGGATTTCTAGGGTCTTTCCGGGATCAATTTCGGCTGCGATTTCTTCGCCTGGTTCCATTCCGTAAAAGAATGTTTTGGTCGGCAATGTGCGCACAGGGCCATAGGTTTTGTGCCGTTGCATGTAATCTGTGAACACCTTTGGGTACATCAAATACCCATTCAGATCCTCGTCATCGATTTGGATGCCATCCAGTTGGTCAGAAACTTCTTGGCGTTTAGCCTCTAAATCGATTGGGGTTAAATGTTTTCCCGGACGCTCGGTATTTGGGGCTTCTCCTTTTAAGACCTTGTTCACGATTCCTTCTGGGAAACCACCAGGGGGTTGTCCCAAGTTACCGCGCATCATATCGATCACGCTATCAGGAAAAGCCACATCCGTATCTGGGTTTTCGACCTGATCGCGCGTGATGCCCTGAGACACCATCATAAGCGCCATATCACCCACCACTTTTGATGATGGTGTCACCTTAACGATATCACCAAACATTTGGTTCACATCAGCATAGGTTTTTGCAACATCGCTCCAGCGTTCTTCCAATCCTAATGAACGCGCCTGCGCCTTAAGGTTGGTAAATTGACCGCCGGGCATTTCATGCAAATATACCTCAGAGGCAGGGGCGGTAATACCGCTTTCAAAGGCGGTGTATTGGGCGCGAACTTGTTCCCAATAGGTGCTGATTTCGCGAATACGCTCAATGTCCAGGCCGGTGTCGCGGTCGGTATTGCGCAATGCTTCGACAATCGATCCCATACAGGGCTGTGATGTGCCGCCAGAAAACGCATCCATTGCGACGTCCACAGCATCAACCCCCGCATCTGCCGCCGCAAGGATTGTCGCCCCCGCGACGCCCGATGTATCGTGCGTGTGGAAATGAATGGGCAGTCCCACTTCTTCTTTTAGCGCTTTGACCAATTGGCGCGCAGCGGCAGGTTTCAACAGGCCTGCCATATCTTTTAGGCCCAAAACATGTGCGCCTGCATCACGCAATTGTTTACCCATATCGACATAGTATTTCAGATCATACTTCGCGCGATCTGGGTTCAAAATATCGCCGGTGTAACAAATGGTCCCTTCGCAGATTTTGTTCGCTTCAACCACGGCATCCATTGCAACGCGCATGTTTTCAACCCAGTTCAGACTGTCAAAGACGCGGAACACATCAATGCCTTTGGCCGCTTCTGCCACAAAAGATTGCACGACATTATCGGGATAGTTTGTGTATCCAACCCCGTTTGAGGCGCGCAGCAACATCTGCGTCATCAGGTTTGGCATCGCACTGCGCAAATCACGCAAACGCTGCCAAGGGCATTCCTGCAAAAAGCGATAGGCCACATCAAATGTTGCGCCCCCCCAGCATTCTATTGAAAATAGCTGTGGTAGGTTTGCAGCATAACTTGGCGCGACCTTGATCATATCAACCGAGCGCAGGCGCGTCGCCAGTAGGGATTGGTGCCCATCGCGCATAGTGGTATCTGTGATCAGGACCTGTTGTTGTTTCAACATCCAATCCGCAACTGCAGCGGGGCCTTTTTGTTCCAACAAATTTCGTGTGCCATAGGCCAACTCGGTTCCATGGCTGGGCGGCTTTGGCGTTTTTAAATCTGCGGCGGGTGCAGGGCGGCCTTCTGTTTCGGGATGCCCATTCACGGTAATATCCGCGATATAGGTCAAAACCTTGGTGCCGCGGTCGCGGCGTTTTTCGAATGAAAACAGATCAGGCGTTTCATCGATAAATTTCGTTGTGTACTGATCCGACAAAAATGTCTGGTGCTTAAGTAAATTTTCGACAAAGGCGATGTTTGTGGACACACCGCGAATACGGAATTCGCGCAGTGCGCGGTCCATTCGATTGATCGCCTTTTGCGGAGTGGGGGCCCAGGCCGTCACTTTGACCAGCAATGAATCATAATACCGGGTGATCACACCGCCTGAATAGGCCGTGCCGCCATCCAAACGAATGCCCATACCCGTTGCAGAGCGAAAGGCCGTGATGCGGCCATAATCGGGAATGAAATTGTTTTGCGGATCTTCTGTTGTGATCCGTGTTTGTAGGGCATGACCGTTTAGGGTTACTTCATCTTGGCTGGCTTTGCCTGTGGCTTCGGCAATAGTTTTGCCTTCGGCGATCAGGATTTGGGATTGAACGATGTCAATGCCAGTGACCTCTTCTGTTACGGTGTGTTCAACCTGTACACGTGGGTTCACTTCGATAAAGTAAAATTTGCCCGTTTCCATATCCATTAGGAATTCAACGGTACCTGCGCATTCATAATTGACATGCGCACAAATGCGACGGCCCAATTCGCACAGTTCCTGACGCTGCGCATCGCTTAGATAGGGGGCAGGGGCGCGTTCAACTACTTTTTGGTTGCGCCGTTGCACTGAACAATCGCGTTCCCACAAATGGTAAATTTCACCATGTTTATCGCCTAGGATCTGTACCTCGACGTGGCGCGCACGGGTGATCATTTTTTCCAGATACCCTTCGCCATTGCCAAATGCGGCTTCGGCTTCGCGGCGACCTTCTAGGACTTTTTCTTCTAACTCATCTGGGCCATTAATCGGACGCATCCCGCGCCCACCGCCGCCCCAAGACGCCTTTAGCATTAGGGGATAGCCGATTTCTGCGGCGTCTTTGGCGATCGCCTCCATATCGTCGCCTAATACTTCTGTGGCGGGGATGACAGGAACATCTGCCGCCATCGCAACTTTTCTTGCCGAGGCCTTATCGCCCAAGGCGCGCATTGTTTCGGCCTTTGGCCCAATAAACGTGATCCCGTTATTATCGCAGGCATCCACGAATGCAGGATTTTCAGATAACAAACCATAACCCGGGTGGATCGCATCCGCACCACATTCAAGGGCAACACGAATGATTTCATCGATGGACAGATACGCTGCAACAGGCCCCAATCCTTCGCCAATGCGATAGGCTTCGTCGGCCTTAAATCTGTGAAGGCCCAATTTGTCCTCTTCTGCAAAAACGGCAACCGTTTTTTTACCCATTTCGTTTGCAGCGCGCATGATGCGGATTGCGATTTCTCCGCGATTGGCGATCAGGATTTTTTTGAAATCAGCCATGATCCCTCCCAAGATTGGTCGTTATGTTTCACTGAAATTGGCGGCGCCAATTCAATTTGGCGCAATGCTGCAATGCAGAATGTCGGGTTGTCAATCAGAAGTCACAATTATTTTGATCCACGAGACATAAAAAACGAAAATGCACCGTTCCATGGAAGTTTCGGAAAGTGTGAGGCGTCAAAACTTTAATTTCGTTGCGCGGGGTGTGTTGTGCTGGGGGGCGTAGCATTCAAAACTTAAGGTTTGGGGGATGTGGAACGGGTCGTATTGATTCAGGTTTACCCTTATGTTTTGGGGCCGCCCATGAGGGATTAATGGACCCACTGACGGAACGATAATTCATCATGCATGTAACGGTTCGGCCTATGTTCAAATTGCAACGTGTGGATTTGCACCCCGATAAAATGTGCAAAAATTTAGGATGTGAAAACACTGCGGTCAATCAAGGGGGTATTTTGCGACACAGGCATGTGCGAAATAATCTATAATTAACCAGAACATTTGTCGAACATCCTCTTTTCAATTTCGAAACTTCGGGCTAATTTACCGGCATGAGCAGTTTTGATGAAATGGATGCCTTTGAAGGGGCCTCACTCTCGTCGCGTGCGATGGCCGCGCGGGGCGCACCCTATTTGGATGATCTAAACTCCGCGCAACGTGAAGCGGTAGAGG
>CAXABH010000099.1:0-6526 GCA_963966925.1 uncultured Rhodobacterales bacterium | reverse complement strand
CGCGGTCGTTGAAAGCAAAATTGGGGGAACGGTTGAATTCGTTCCGGGCAACAATGCGACGATCTTCCAAGCTATGGATCAAGGCAAAGGTGACATTGATGTGCATCCAGATGTATGGTTGCCAAACCAAGAAAGTTTTACAAAAAAGTATGTTGATGGCGCGGGTACAGTGACACTTTCCGCGAACTCATATGCAGGCAATCAGGGCTATTGCGTGTCAAAGCAGTTTGCAGCCGAGTATAACATCACTGACATTGCAGATTTAGGTCGCCCTGAAGTTGCCGCAGCGATGGATAGCGATGGCAATGGCAAAGGCGAGATGTGGATTGGAGCCCCGGGTTGGGCCTCTGCAAATGTGAATGAAGTCAAGGTAAGAGACTATGGTTTGCTTGATTTTATCGAACCAATTCGCGCAGAAGAGGCCGTTAAAACAGCCCGCGTAAAAGACTCGATTGCGAAAGGCGAAGGTTACGCATTTTATTGCTATGAGCCTCATGCAATTTGGTACATGTTTGATGTAGTCATGCTGACTGAGCCGACACATGATCCAGAAAAATACAAAATGGTTCAGCCATCAGATTCTGCAAATTGGTATGATGACTCTTATGTGGCATCCAAAGATGCATTGAAGCAGGTTCAAATCGCCTATTCAGGTTCGCTTGCGGATCGTTCTCCTGCAATCGCTGAGTTTTTTGCAAACTTCTCATTAAAAGCAGATGATGTGAGTAGTTTTGCCTATGAAATCAGTGGGAAAGGCCGTGATCCTGCAGAAGTCGCAAAAGAGTGGATTGAAGCCAATCCCGAGCGCGTAGATGCTTGGCTAGGTCTTTAATTAACACGCAGTTAGCGGGTGAGTATGTCTCGCCCGCTAACAATTCAATAACTGGGTGAAACTTTGATACAGGTAAAGAACGTCTGGAAAATCTTCGGTGACAGGTCT
Source organism: uncultured Rhodobacterales bacterium (assembly GCA_963966925.1). Taxonomy (GTDB): domain Bacteria; phylum Pseudomonadota; class Alphaproteobacteria; order Rhodobacterales; family Rhodobacteraceae; genus HIMB11. Next base: position 5,586 of record CAXABH010000099.1, on the reverse strand, counting down.
GAAGAAGCCTTAAATGCGATCCGAAAAAACAATCTTTCAAAAGCGGAAGTGCTGGAACAGTTCAATTGCGTGGTAGGTGTCGCAAATACGTCGTTAGATATAAAAGAAGGCGAGATCTTTTGCATCATGGGTCTCTCTGGAAGCGGCAAGTCGACGCTGGTCCGCCATTTTAATAGATTACTGGAACCGACTGCAGGAGAGATAATCATCGATGGAATCGATGTTATGCAGTTGAATACCCCCCAACTTCAAAAGTTTCGCAACGAGCGTATTGGAATGGTTTTTCAGAACTTTGCATTAATGCCGCATCGTTCTGTATTGGATAATGTTGCGATGCCCCTTGAAATACGCGGTGTTGGAAAAAACGAGAGATTGCAGCAGGCATCAGAAGTCCTTGAAATTGTGGAATTGGGTGCCTGGGGTAATAAGTTCGCCCATGAGCTTTCAGGAGGAATGCAACAAAGGGTAGGGCTTGCGCGGGCGATATCAGCTAATCCTGATGTTCTACTTATGGATGAGCCTTTTAGTGCGCTGGATCCTTTAATTCGCAGACAGTTGCAGGATGAATTTATCAAACTTTCGAAACAGCTGCAAAAAACAACTGTATTTATCACACATGATTTGGATGAAGCGGTTCGAATTGGAGATCGAATTGCGATTATGAAAGACGGGGTAGTGGATCAGATTGGTACGGCCGAAGAGATTGTGATGAACCCACAGACCGAATATGTGGCAAATTTTGTCGCGGGGATCTCGCGTTTAAAAGTTGTGAAAGCGAACGCAATCATGAAGCCAAACGTTGCCGATCTTTCGCCCAAATCCGCATCAGTGAACAATAACGTCGTGAATTTGGACGCTTCACTTACTGAAATTATCGAAATGTCGATTCAAAAACCAGGCGATATCTATGTGGTTGATGCTGAAAAAGTTGTCGGTGTAATCGACCAAACAGATATTTTGAAAACAGTGATCGAGGGAACCGAGACGTCATGAACAGCCGTAAAATAGACATTCTTGAAATGCTCGATCGTGATGACGCGGTAGACTATAAAAAAGATCGTGATGAAGCGATCAGAACCTTTGTCGAAACCAGTCAAGATTATTATGTCGAACAGTTCTCTAAGATTGGAGCACGATCCAAATTTACTTTAACTTATAACTGGATCGCGGGTCTGTTGGGTCCAGTTTGGTTTGGTGCGCGCGGTTTATGGTCTTGGGCGCTTGCTTTTTTGATTATAGAAACGATTGCGTTTGTACACATCGTCAGAGGTGCATTTGGTGATTTGTCCGCAGAGGCATGGCAACGCATTGCATCAATTGAAAACACTCTTGAATTGCGCCGTAAACAGCTTGCCTCAGCGATAGAAAATGGCACAGACAAAATAGACGTATACCGTAGAGCGGTTGAGTCCTTGGAAAGTAATATCGACGGCATAAAAGCAGATGCACTTGCTTTAGATGAACAAGGGATCTGGATTACACTGACAGGTGTCCTGGTGTTGATATTTGCAAAATTTGCCCAATCAATATTTGCAAATTGGGCGCTTGAACGACGGTTTTCAGAATGGAGATCTGATCCCAGCATCAGGAAAGGATTTTCAATGTTGGCCTGCGCTGTAAGTTTCATATTCATGGGGTTGGTCGTCGTTGCAGCCGTAGTTCACTATAGCTTTCCCAATCGATTAATATTCCTTGCAAATTTTCCTACAAACCCAGATCTTCGAATGGGGGCGATCGAATATGTCGAGCGGTTCTTTGAATATTGTGTCCTGAATGGTGAGGCGTTTTTTGATGCGATCACACGCTTTATACGCATGATCTTGGATGCACTGGAAACGATTTTTGTTGGGACACCTTGGATTGTTGTTGCCAGTTTATTAATCTTGTTAACGCACCTTTCCGCTGGACCGCGTATGGCCGTTTATACAGCCGCATTTTTATCCTACATGGGACTGTTGGGATTCTGGGAGAAAGCAATGACCACGCTTGCGTTGTTGGGAACAGCTGCTTGTTTATCGATTGTTATTGGCATCCCGTTGGGTATGTTGTGTGCGCGTAGACAGAGATTATATGCAGTCATTCAGCCGATCATGGATTTTATGCAAACGATGCCTGCTTTCGTCTTTATGATCCCGGTAATCGCCTTTTTTGGGACTGGTAAGCCCGCGGCGGTTGTTACCACTATGATTTTTGGCGGTACACCTGTTGTTCGTTTGACGGTCTTGGGCCTAAGAGGTGTGCCAGAGTCCGTACGTGAGGCAGCTTCTTCATTCGGGGCGAGTAAATGGTATCTACTGACAAAAGTTGATTTACCTTTAGCGGCACCGTCCATAAGAGCCGGGGTTAATCAGACAATCATGCTATCGCTGGCAATGGTTGTTGTTGCGTCGCTCATTGGTGCGAAAGGCCTAGGAGAAGATGTTTTAGAGGCGCTCCAATATGCGAATGTTGGTCAGGGAATTTTGGCAGGTTTCTGTATTCTATTCTGCGCCATGATTTTGGACCGCATAGTTCAAGGTGGGCGTAGATGACACCACTGATTTTGGTGCATGGATACTTGGGCGGCAGCAGTCAGTGGTCAAACTTGTTGCCGCATTTGAATCACAGCTCTGTTTATGCAGTGGATTTACCTGGGTTTGGTGAAAATAACCATCTTGACCCGGTCTCTTCAATAAAGGAAATGGCGACGTTCGTTTTGAATTTTGCATCACAGAATGAACTATGTAAATTTGATCTATTGGGACATTCGATGGGGGGTATGGTGGCGCAAGAGGTTGCCATTTCATATCCCAAAAAAGTGCGAAAATTAGTTTTGTACAGTACTGGCTCAATCGGTGCATTACCGGGTCGCTTTGAAACGATTGACCAATCTAAATCACGTATAACGAACGAAGGTTCTGAAACAGCCGCCGAACGTATTTCTGCGACTTGGTTTAAGGAACTAACAGATAGTCCCTTTCATCAAGCATGTGCTAATCTTGCCAAGAAAGCTAACTTAAAAACGATGCTTCATGGTTTGGATGCCATGAAATCATGGGATCGCCATAACGATTTAGGTCGTATCGACGCGGAAACGATGATTATTTGGGGGACAGAAGATCGGACCTATAACCGGGCACAAATTGATCTTTTATCTGATCGGATAAAAAACTCTTATCTTCAGATCATTCCAGACACTGCACATGCGATCCACGACGAAAAGGCGCCTGAGCTAGCTGCAATATTAAATGGCTATTTAGTGTGATTATAGAAGCTTGCTTTAAACCTTCACTATTCCCTAGCGCACTGCTGGCAATGCCGATTTGTGCACTGAGGGATATCTAAGGCTTAGCCAAAACTTTTTTCAATTCTGTCCAGGGTGCGCATGGCATTGAGAGTGTCATGCACTGACCCGTTTGGTTCGCGCCCGTCCTGAACGGCGCTGATGAATTCGCGGTCAATCAGTTCGATCCCATTGCTTGATACAGCGACATCGGACAAATCGATCTGATTTTCGCGCCCATCGTACAGGTCATCATAGCGTGCCAAATAGGTGCCATTGTCACAGATATAACGAAAGAAAGTGCCAAGTGGGCCGTCATTGTTAAACGACAACGACAGTGTGCAAACCGCGCCATTTGGTGTTTTCATCCCAATCGACATATCCATTGCAATCCCCAAGTCTGGATGAAGGGGACCTTGAAGGCCATAAACCTGAGAGGGGAGTTCACCTGTTTGGTATTGAAACAAATCAACTGTGTGACAGGCATGGTGCCATAACAGGTGATCTGTCCAGCTGCGCGGTTCGCCCTTTGCATTCGTATTTGTGCGGCGAAAGAAATAGGTTTGTACATCCATTTGTTGTACGTTCAATTCGCCTGCGTCGATCTTATTCTTGATCCACTGATGTGATGGGTTGAAACGACGCACTTGTCCAGCCATCGCCAAAACGCCTGTTTCCTTTTGAACGGCGCAAATGCGTTCGCTGTCTTCTAGTGAATCCGCCATTGGGATTTCGATCAACACGGGCTTGCCTGCTTTCATACAGGCGATGGCCTGATCCGCATGCATTTGCGTAGGTGTCGCCAGAATGACCGCATCTACATCATCACGCGCCAAACATGCATCAAGGGATGTAGACGCAAACCCAATCCCGCGCGCCGCAGCGACAGCGTTAATTTTGGCCTCGGTTGGTCCCATAACGGCCGTAACGGTGACATCATCGATCGCGTCCAACGCTTCCAAATGTTTGGTTCCAAATGCGCCATAGGCGCCTGCTACACAGATTCTCATGTTTTGGGAGTCCTGTCTTTGTTGTTTTCAAGAATAATATGCCCAACCGCTGTGTTAGAGGCCGGAACATGGTAGTGGCGATGTACCTCGGTTACCTCATCATCAAGCGCGCCGCGCATAACATGCCACATGACCATTTCAACGCCCTCTGATCCAGCTTCACGCAGGTAGTCCACATGCGGTGTTTGGCTCAGGCCAACGGGATCTGAAGTCAAACGATCAAGGAATTGGGTATCGAACTCTTTGTTGATCAAACCGGCGCGTTTGTATTGTAACTGATGGCTCATGCCACCTGTGCCAAAGATCACGACATTCAGATCTTCATCAAAGCTTTCAACAGCGCGCCGGATCGCTTTGCCCAGATTATAGCAGCGGTTGCCGGTGGGGGCAGGATATTGCACGACATTCACACAAAGTGGGACAACAAGGCATGGCCATTCATCATCTGGTCCTTTGTCACCGAACATGACCGACATGGGTACAGTCAGCCCGTGATCCACCTCCATCTCGTTCATGATAGTGATGTCAAATTCATCAAGGATCAACGATTGCGCGATGTGGCTGGCCAACACTTGGTGGTTTTTGACCACTGGCACGGGGCGGGGGCCCCATCCTTCATCGGCGGGCGCAAATTCAGGCCCGCAACCCAACGCAAAAGTCGGGATGCAAGAGGCGTCAAAAACTGTGCAATGATCGTTATAGACCAAAAATATCACATCTGCATTTTGCGCTTTCATCCATTCACGCGACTTTTCAAAACCTTCAAAGACCGGTTCCCAATAGGGCTGTTCCGTGATGCCCTGATCCATTGCCACGCCAATAGCGGGTACGTGTGAGCATCCCACACCTGCAGTGATACGAGCCATTAGTTGTCTCCCTCTTTTTCATCCCATTCGGATTGATAACGATTACCCTCAGGTGAACGCCCGCCCTCTACCATCATTTTGCGATAGGCTTCATTTCCCATGCCGGTCATTAATCCGGCCAGTTGTTGAAAATTAATTCCATCATTAGCGGCCAGTTTGGACGTGTAATAAATATTCCCCCCAAGTTCGAGAAGACGGTTCCAGTCACGGTCTAAAACCGCCTGTCTTTGATCCTGTGTCATTGGGTATTGATCAAGATAGGCATTTTCATCTGCGTTAAACGCATCGCGGTTTACCTGTAGCCTTAAGGAGATGCAAAACTGGTTAAGCTGATACCCCTCACGCCCGCGGTCAGCATCGAAAACGAACGTTCCGGGGATATCTTCGTAATCCTTCTTTAACGCCATGTTTTATTCCTTTCTAGCATCTTGTGCCGCTATCATGTGCA
>CAXABH010000098.1:0-6550 GCA_963966925.1 uncultured Rhodobacterales bacterium | reverse complement strand
CGGGCAGGACCCTGGCACCTTCTGATAACATCGCGCCCACGCCCACCACCACGGAATAGGCATGCAACACAGTTGAGCGATGGGAATACAACGCACCTTTTGGATTGCCTGTGGTTCCCGATGTGTAACATAACGCGGCGGCGGTATCCTCGGGCAATTCTGGCCAATCAAAACCTGTCGATTGTGGTGCAAGAATATCTTCATAACAGCCAAGCGGTAGATCACTTTCTGGCATGTGATCTGCATCCGTCATCACGATGATTTTCAAATCACTTGGCAGTTGATCACGAATGGCTGCGATCACAGGAACAAATGTTGTATCTACAAAAATCACGCGATCTTCGGCATGCTTGATGATGTACACCATCTGCTCGGCACTTAGTCGTGGGTTGATGGTATGACACACCGCCCCCATCCCACTGACCGCATAATAGAGTTCAAAATGGCGATACCCGTTCCATGCTAGGGTCGCGACACGATCCCCCTGCTGGATTCCCATGTCTTGTAACGCATTTGCCAACTGCCCTACCCGCGCAAATGCATCAGGGTATGTGTAGCGGTGAATATCACCTTCTGTGCGCACCGAAACGACCTCAGCGGTCTTGTGTATCTCTGCCGCAAAGCGCAAGATTTCGATTATCGATAGTGGTCGATGCATCATTTGGCCCAGCATCGCAGTCTCCCATAGTCTTATTATTTATTGTGATATGAAAATGTTTAGCGCAGAAACGCAAGCTGGCAATTGTTAAAACGCCGCGTTAATTGCTTTCTACGTCCTGTATCGCAAGCGAAAGTTCAGATGCCTGCACCTTACGCAGGTCGTCAACCGTCAAGGGGTGGGCCGGTTTTGACAACCGATTACGCACAACCCAAATCAGACGTTCCTGAGCGCGCGTGATTGCGACATAGGCCAAGCGTTTCCACAGCGGTGTGCCCGCCTCAGTCCGCCCCATACGGGCGGCTGTGTAAATATCGGGCGCAAAAACCTGAACCGTATCCCATTGTGATCCCTGAGCCTTATGGATGGTAACGGCAGCCCCATGCAAAAACGTCGCCCCCATCCGCGCGGCAAAGGGGATGAAAGGTTCTTCCTCATCTGGTTTTTCGATTTTGACAATAGATGCCGCAGAAAGTTGGGGATCCTCTGCACCAACAACGTGCAAGCGTGAAAAGCCGGGTTTGCGCCCTGGTCCCAGATAAATTACCTGCGCACCTTTGATTAAACCGCGCGCCTCAAGATCAATTCGTTTTTTACGATGCTTCATTGGCAATTCGATCCCATCGCACACCAACGGTTCGCCCGGCAGTAGGCTGTCATCGGGGGCATCATATACTGTTCGAAACGCTTGGATCAGACGGATTCGGGTTGCATTGCGCCAAACCAACACGGGTGAGCGCGCCATCAAATCCACCTCAACCCGTTGGCCCCACTGAACGCGATCATCCCGTTGTGCTGCATCTTGAATCATTTGTTCAAAATCGTGAAATTCCAACTGCGGGTCAGCCAAGGCATGTGCCAAATCCAAAATTGGATTATCCTGTGTTTGGCGGTGCACCCGTTCCAAATTCAATTTACTTGGGCCCGACAAGGCATCAAAAACCATGCTACCTGATTGATTAACAGGTGCTAATTGCGCTGGATCCCCAAAAACAATCAACGTTGGAAAAATTTCCTTTAGATCATCGAATTGACGTTCATCCAACATCGACGCTTCATCAACGAACCCGATATCAAGTGGGTTTTCACGTCGTTTCCAACCTGTGATAAAATCCGACCCCCGCAATCCAGCAGCGGCCAGCGCCCCGGGGATCGATTTGTTATTTTGATAAAAATCATGCGCACGTGTTAACGCTTCTTCTGTCAAGCCCTCGACCTCTGGGCGTTCGATTTCCCCTGCCAGCCATTCCGCAATGCGTTCATATTCGGGATCATAGACAGGGGTATACAAAATACGGTGGATGGTCGTTGCTGGAACCCCACGCATCCGCAAAACACTGGCCGCCTTATTAGTAGGCGCAAGAATGGCAAGTGTGCGTTTGTCGCGTCGGCGACGGCTTTCATAATCGCCCGAAATCACTTCAACACCAGCCTCGGCCAGTGCGTTGTAAAGATGGGCAAGCAGCAGCGTTTTTCCCGATCCAGCCTTTCCCATAACTGCCATAACGCTTGACGTGCTGTCGCGCGGAGGCATTAACAGGCTGTCATCCAAATCAATACCCGACTGACGCAGCATGGTGCTGAGACTGTCGAAAGCTTCGGCTTGATCATCAGAAAAGGTTACCGCAGGAAGTGTCATGCCGCGACACTACTGCGCGGCATGACAAAGCACCAGAGGGGATTAGCCCACCCGGGCCAAACGTCGTTCCACACCAAAGGCTGAGTCAAACCAGTGGCGTGACTGAGCAAGCGGAATTCCAGAGGTTTTCGACACATTGTCGAACATTTCCTTTGTAATGGACCACAGTCCAACACCGACAAATTCTTCTCCCTCTCCTGCAGAGCCCAAGATTTCAGGTGCCGCACCGATCATGCGATAGATTCGGATCATGCGATGATCAAAAACACCAATACAGTGTTTGATCCCAAACCCGATCATCACCTCGCCAGCGGCGAGCATCAATGCATTGGCTGTCCGACGTGTGGCATTACGAGACAAACAAAAACGAGTACCTTCCCAGATGAACGGACTCTGAAATTTGTCTCCCTGCATCAAATCTGAAAAATGATCATTCACCATACATGGACCCGTTGTTGGCAGCAAACGCATCGATCCAGAATGGCGCCCAATGGCATCTTCCCAAATGACATACATGGGATTTAAATCGTCATACTCATCTCGTTCATAACCATCATGATCTACGTTTACATCCCAATTCAATCGGGACTTAAATTGATCAGCACGGTCACGAAACATACTATCTTTTAGTGCTGGGTATTGATCCAGCTCGTCCGCATATAAATATCTTAACATGGCAGCATTCCCTCCTAACATTAGTATCTTTTTGATAGGGTGGGAAAGGTTAATAAAGCGTTCACATGTTGTTAGGAATTCTTAATATTTACACAACTATTAAACCTTGTGCGATTGCAACGGCAACGGCATGGGTTGTATTTAGTGCGCCCAGCTTAAATCGTGCACTTTCCACATAAACGCGCAACGTGTGTTCGGATATCGATAATGTCTGCGCGATCTGCGCGCGACTATATCCAAGCGCGAGAAGCGTCAAAGCCTCGTTTTCCCTGGGTGAGAGTTGCGGCGTCGACGTCGGCAGAGCATATGGTTCAAGCTCAAGAACACGATTATTGAAAAAATGAGCAAGTAAGATCAGATCTGGCCGCACATCTTCAATAAAATTGGCCCATTGGTCATCTGTACAATTATGTGATGCGGTGAATAACGCAAACTGACCATGTGGCCCGCGAATTGGAATTGACATGCCCTGATTGCCCACACCGTGCGCGATTGCGTCTGCTTGGAATTGTTTTGCCGCCTTACTGGACCAATCAAGCCTTTTCCAGTCAACTGGATGGAAGCCACGAATACCACCAAGAACAACAGGGTCTATTCGCACATATCCACTAGAAAGATAGCGATCACGCCACTCATCCGAATACGTACCAACACCCGTACTTGCACCCTTTGAATTTACCCAATGGTAAATCATGTGATCCACTGCCAACGCATCGCGCAGCCGTTCGATCACCTTTTGAAGATCAGCTAATTCGTTTGCTTTGTCCAGATCCGCCAAAACTAGGTCGATCTGGTGCATCCTCCGTTGTCGACTCAAATGGCGCCCTTTCAGCCAAAGTTGCGATTTCGATCGCTGCAACCAATTGCGTATCCTCGAGCTGGGCGGCTAGAGTTAAAAGATCATTATCTTTAGCAAAGCTGCGCAAATCGGTTAGTACGTCTAAGATCCAATCATGTTTCATGTGTACTCTCAGCAATAAGGGTTAACGAAAAGTTAACATTATAATAGCACGCAAGCATGATGCCCAAAAATTCGCTTTTTATTACTCCCCATAAATGGCGGGTTTCAAATTTCTAAGCCATTGAATTTATTATCTTCAATTTTTGAATAAAAAAAGGCCGCGATGCACATGGCGATTCGCGGCCTGTCTGAATAGGGTGTGGGTTGTTATCCTGCCAACACGTCCTCAAGGGTGCGCAGACCCGTCCGTGGAGACTGCACCAACACCGACATATTTCCTGGTTTATGTTGGTTATTCATCATTTTCATATGCGCACCAGGAATTTCAGCCCAAGGGAACACTTCTGACATGCAGGGATCCAAACGGCGCTCAACCATTAAACGGTTTGCGGATGCCGCCTGCTTTAAGTGGGCAAAGTGGCTGCCTTGCAGACGTTTTTGGTGCATCCACATATAACGCACGTCAAATGTACAATTGAACCCTGTCGTCCCTGCACAAATCACAACCATACCGCCCTTTTTGCAAACGAACGTTGACACTGGGAATGTGGATTCACCTGGGTGTTCAAATACCATATCCACGTTATTGCCTTTGCCCGTGATATCCCAAATCGCCTTGCCAAATTTGCGAACTTCTTTGAACCACTCTGCGTATTCGGGTGTGTTCACCGTTGGCAACTGACCCCAGCAATTGAAATCTTTGCGGTTCAAAACACCTTTTGCACCTAGGTTCATAACAAAATCGCGTTTACTTTCATCGGAAATAACGCCGATGGCGTTACCACCTGCAGCATTGATCAGCTGGATCGCATAAGATCCCAAACCACCAGATGCACCCCAGACCAAAACGTTTTGGCCAGGTTTCAGTTCATGGGGATGGTGACCAAAAAGCATACGATACGCCGTTGCCAACGTCAGTGTGTAACATGCACTTTCTTCCCATGTCAGATGCTTGGGACGTGGCAACAGTTGCTGGGCCTGCACATTTGTGAACTGCGCAAAAGATCCATCAGGTGTTTCATATCCCCAGATACGCTGTGATGTTGAATACATCGGATCGCCGCCGTTACATTCCTCATCATCACCATCATCTTGGTTACAGTGAATCACAACTTCGTCGCCAACTTTCCAATTGCGCACCTTGTCACCCACAGCCCAAACAATTCCAGAGGCGTCAGAGCCGGCGATGTGATAATCGGCACCATGTCCATCGAAGGGTGAAATAGGAACACCAAGGCCGGCCCAAACACCATTATAGTTTACACCTGCGGCCATGACCAAAACCAACACCTCGTGGCTATCTGGTTTGGGGGTATCTACAACCTCGACCTGAAACGCTTTGTCTGGTTCGCCATGACGCTCACGACGGATTGTCCAAGCGTACATCTGTTCAGGCACATACCCCATCGGAGGGATTTCACCTACTTCATAAAGATCCTTTTCAGGTGCGTCGTACTGCACAAGACCAGCGTTCGTATCCAAGGCCATTTGATCCTCCTATTCTAAATTTGCCGCATCGCAGAATCGCGAATTCCTACGATTGCTAAAGACATCAAGGTAATAATGCAACGTTTTTCTGCAGCATTTTGTAATTTTATAACCGAGCGACTGCAGAAATTCAGTAATTTCAGATGAAAACAATTCCAAGTGTGACCAATTAATTCTGACAAAATGTCATGATCATACTCAATAAGTCCCTCATTTGTTCGACTATACCGGAGCAAACTGGCAATTTTTAACGCAAGAAGCTGATGCGATGCATCTAATCTCGGATCAAAATATTCATACGCCGCAGCGCGGCGAATTGACAAAGCCATATAGTTTCGCATATCTCTCACTGAACGTAATTTTATTACTCGAGTGAGGATTCGATGTCGCAAGCGCAAAAAGACCGCCCCTGGCTGATTAGAACCTATGCTGGCCATTCAACGGCTCAGGCGTCAAATGCGCTTTATCGGGCGAATTTGGCCAAGGGTCAGACGGGTCTGTCCGTGGCCTTCGACCTACCCACGCAAACAGGGTATGACAGTGATCACACGCTTGCACGCGGTGAGGTGGGCAAAGTCGGCGTTCCAGTATGTCACTTAGGCGACATGCGCACACTGTTTAATGACATTCCATTGGACCAAATGAACACATCCATGACCATCAATGCGACGGCCCCATGGATGCTGGCCCTGTATATCGCGGTGGCCGAGGAACAGGGCGCGGATGTCAAAACACTGCAGGGTACAGTTCAAAATGACCTGATCAAAGAATACCTAAGCCGTGGCACATATATATGCCCCCCAAAACCCTCGCTTAAACTAATCGGGGATGTGGCTGAATATTGCTATAAGAATGTGCCCAAATGGAACCCAATGAATGTGTGTTCCTACCACCTGCAAGAGGCTGGCGCGACCCCAGAACAAGAATTGTCTTATGCATTGGCAACCGCGATTGCGGTTTTGGACGAACTAAAACCCCGCGTTGCACCAGAGGATTTCCCAGCGCTCTGTGGACGTATTTCATTCTTTGTGAATGCTGGTATCCGTTTCGTAACCGAAATGTGCAAAATGCGCGCGTTTGTGGATTTATGGGATGAAATCCTGACCGAACGCTATGGCGTCACCGACCC
>CAXABH010000097.1:0-6659 GCA_963966925.1 uncultured Rhodobacterales bacterium | reverse complement strand
GCGACTTGGCAGGGATTTTAATGGATGATGTTGCGCCGTGGTCACAGGGTGAAACCCTTCTACCAATTGCGAATGGTGCGATGCGCACAGCACCCGTTGCCATGGAATACGCAGCCGAAGCCAGTTATGCCCCCATGGTATCCCTGCGCAGTGGGCCGTATAAATTCAACCGCTGTACGTTGGATCCAGATCAGTTGTTCGATTTGGAAAATGATCCTAATGAGTTGGTGAACCTAATAGGTGATCCCGAATTTGACGATATCCGCGCCGAATTCGGCGCGCTTGCTGATGCAAAATGGGATTTGGCGCGCTTTGACGAAGAAGTGCGTAGATCACAGGCACGCCGCTGGATCGTTTACGAAGCTTTGCGCAATGGTGACTATTATCCGTGGGATTACCAGCCGCTGAAGAAAGCATCGGAACGATTTATGCGCAATCATATGGATCTAAATGTGGTAGAAGAAAACCAACGTTTTCCGCGCGGCGAATAAACCACGCCGGCATAAGTTTTGATAAGCTGAAACGTTTGTATTGCTGGGATTGTTTTGTGCCCTAGTTCCTTGATCAAAGGATATACCATGCACAATAACTCGCCCCCCCTGCGCAGCGCGCGTGTCCCGGCATCCCAAGTTGAACGTTCCCTGCGTTCGGCAGGGTTATTTATGCGTTTGGGCGCAAATGCAGGCACACAAATTGCCAAGGATTTCCTTCGTACACGCGATGTTGATGTGAAAACGGCGGTTTTATCACCACAGAATATTCAAACGGCAGTTAAATCGTTAAAGCATCTGCGTGGTGCCGCGATGAAATTTGGTCAGTTGGTGTCGCTAGATGACAGTGTGGTTTTAACACCTGAACTTGCCGCCATTTTTGCGGAACTACGCGATACTGGATATGCGATGCCGCCAAAGCAGTTGCGACAAGTTTTGGATAAAAATTGGGGCGCTGGTTGGCACAAGAAGTTTAAATCCTTCGACGTCCACCCAATCGCAGCCGCATCCATTGGGCAGGTGCACCGTGCCAAATTGAAAACAGGCGAAGATATTGCAATCAAAGTCCAGTTCCCCAACATGCGGCGCACGATTGACGGGGATGTGAGTACGCTGAAAACTATGGTCAAAACCTTTGGTCTGGCCCCAGACAATTTGGATATTGACCATTATGCGTCCCTTGCACGCGATCAACTGATTGCTGAAACGGATTATCTTCAAGAGGCGTCAAATTTACGAAAATTCGCAATATACCTAAAGGACGACGAACGTTATCGCGTACCAAAGGTTTATGACGAATATTGCACAGAAGATATTTTGGTCATGTCGCTGGAAAATGGGGTATCGCTTGAGTGCGTGCGCGACTGGTCTGACGCATGTCGTAATCGCGTGGGCCATGATTTGCTTAGCCTGATCTTACGCGAAATTTTTGAATTTAATCATGTGCAAACTGATCCAAACCTTGCGAATTATTTGATCGACCCAGATACAAATCAGCTGATCTTATTGGATTTTGGTGCATGTGTACGGATATCCGACAAAAGCCTAAACGTGTATCAAAGCTTATTGAATGCTGGAATGACCCTGAGCCCGGAGCAGATTAAACAAGTGTTGTTGACGCATGATTTGTTGCCTCCTGAGTTAAGCACAGCTGAAGATGCATTTATTGACCAGATGTTAAGGACGGTTCTCAGTGAATTGAAAGCGGCAGATTTATTTTCGCTTGCAAATACGCGGGTATTTGAATTGCTCGATCTAAATGACATCAAACTTTATACTGCGCTGCTGCCGCATGAAAACCTACCCGTTGATCTGATCTTTACACAGCGAAAAATTATCGGTTTTGTTTTGTTTTTGCGATCGTTAGGCGCGCAATTGCCAGTGCTTCAAATACTTAACAATTATGCCGCTCATGATTAGTACAGAATATTAAACTCTGCACGTATCGCAGTTTCTTGGGCGTCAGTCAGATAGGTTGGTTGGTGTTCTGATAATAGGTGTTTTGCCTTGATATTGGCGCGTTCCCATGCACTGGTGGATCCTGTTTCTGCCCATGTCCGTGGTTCACTTCGATCCGCAATGTCTGGATAAAAATAATCGCGTTCCATGGCGGCGTAAGTGTCACTTTTGCCAAGGAAATGACCTTCGCCCAAAACAGCATCACAGATCGTTTCAAACCCAAGTGTGGCGTCATTCACTTCGATCCCACGTAGGGCGCGATAGGAATTGGAATGCATTTCGTCATCCAAAACAAATCCCTCAAAACTTGCCCCCAAGAGGGAAGCTGTCATTCCAGAACTTTCATAAATTAGGTTTCCGCCCGATAATGCAGCCGCAATCGATGTCATACCTTTTTCCATGCCATATTGCGCATCAATTGCCTTGGCATCAGTCATAGAGCTTGCCACGCCAGATGGCAGGCCAAGCCAGTTTGATACTTGTGCTGAGGCTGCGTTTAAAACGGCAGTTTCGCCGCTGCCCCCGGCAAATGCGCCAGTGCGCAGATCGATCACAAAAGGCCAATTCGAAAACACCATTGGAAAGCCTGGTTGAATTGTTTGCACCATGACCAAACTGGCAAGTGTTTCTGCCAATGATTGTGTCAATATCCCCGCCAATGTTGCGGGGGCAGTGGCGCCTGCTTGTGCGGCGGTAATGCAGGACATCGGGATGTTATGTGCGATACATTCATAGACAACGTCAACGGCGTCTTCTGCGTAACGCAGCGGTGAAATCACGGGGCTGATATGCGCCTTCAGAAAGGGGCGTTTGGCAAATTCGCCTTCACCGCCTGCCGCAATATCTAACATGCGTACGATTGGGGCGACATGGGGTGCAATCGTGAAACTGGTTGCCACAGGTTTTGTTGTGTTTTTTAACAATGCAAAAACGGTGTTTACATCCAGATCAAAATTATCAGGCACATCAGTTGCCACACAACATCGCGTAAACCAACTAATGTTGCGCAATGCATCCTGAAGCCTGGTAAAGTGATGCAGGTCTTTTAGGGTTGATGGGCGATACTGTGCGGTGTCGATATCCAATGTTTGAACGGCGGCGCCGCCTGTCCCAAAATGGACGCTGTCGCCACCGATATGGATGGATCTGTTTGGGTCACGACCATGCAATGTAAATTGCTTTGGCGCCGTTTTTATCGCGCTTTCAATCATGTCTTTGGGAAACAAAACCCTCTCACCCTTGATCCCAGCACCGCTACGCAGCAGATCCTGTTTTAGGCGTTCGGGGACTTCGCCCATTCCTAACTCGCTCAGCAACCGTACGGCAGTGTCATAGATTTGTCGAACTTCGGTTTCGTTTAGGGGTTTATACTGCCCGCCAACAGCACCGGGGGGGCATGGATCAAATGTTGTTGGTGCTGCGCGTTGCGCAACTTTTTTTCGTCGTCCAGATCTCATTCAAAGGTCATTTCTTTATTGATGGGGCATGTTTTTCATAACTAAACACCGCGCGGGTGCCGTGGTGCAATAATTTCTTTTTTCTTATGCTAAAAACTTATTGTTTTCTGTGCATGTCTTTGTGACAACATAAAAAAACAAGATGAACATCAGGTGATATTTATGAAAACAAGAACCAAAGTTGTCGTAATAGGTGGGGGTATTGCTGGCTGCTCAACGCTTTATCATCTGACACAAGAAGGATGGACTGACGTTGTGTTGGTTGAACGCGATGAATTGACCAGTGGAACCACCTGGCATTCTGCAGCACAGGTCACAAATTTTGGCATGAACCAAACGATGGTCGGCCTGAAATCACACTCAATTGCTCTGTATAAAAAGTTGCGGGATGATCCTGAATACCCTGTCGGGTATCATCACGGGGATGGTGGTATTCGATTGGCAAATACTGAAGCGCAGATGCAAGGATATCGCCATTTCGCATCCATGGCACGCGGAATGGGTGTTGAATTTGAGGTGCTTGATGCAGAAGAATGCGCCCGACGCCACCCACTGATTTCGACGGACAACCTATTGGGTGGTCTGTGGGATGGTGAAGATGGGGACATCGATCCTGCGCAATTATGCCAGGCCTTGGCCTATCACGCGCGAAAAGCCGGCGCAGAAGTTTACAGAAATACATCAGTGACGAGTTTGCAGCAGCACAAAGACGATACATGGACTGTCGAAACGACCCAAGGAAATATCGATTGTGATGTCGTTGTCAACGCATGTGGGTATCGCGTGAACGAGGTTGGCGCAATGATGGGTGTGCATCATCCTGTCACATCGATGGAACATCAGTATTTTGTGACCGACGATATTGAACAGATTGCACAGGCTGGGCATCGCATGCCTTTATTACGTTGCCCGATTTCTGACTACTACAGCCGCCAGGAAAAAAATGGCCTTTTGGTTGGGTTTTATGAGCAGGATTGTAAAACATGGGGCATGGATGGGATCAGCCCAAGTTTTTCAAATGACTTATGTCCTGACGATCTGGAACGTGTGATGGATGTTCTTGAGGGAGCATTTGCGCGGATGCCTGTTTTGGCAGATGTGGGGATCAAACGTGTTGTCAATGGACCGATCACCTATACGATTGATGGGGCGCCTTTGGTCGGACCCATTCCGGGAAAGCGCAATGCGTTTTGTATCATTGGCCTGCGCGCAGGACTGGGCGAAGGGGGCGGACATGGTTGGCTATTGGCGCAACAGATCGTTCATGGCGAGGCTTGTTACGATACATGGTGCCTTGATCCACGTCGGTTCACAGGACATGCAAATGTTGAGTTAACAGCGTTAAAGGCAATTGAAGATTATCAAAACGAATTTCGGTTTCATTTTCCGCATGAACATCGCCCCGCAGGACGCCCCGCGAAAACCACGCCACTGACCCCAATATTAGCGGCCCAAAACGCGGAATTCACTGTTGTGAACGGCTGGGAGCGTGTGGATTATTTCAAACCAACCCCAGATTTTCACACCCGCCATACCTTTAATTTCGATGAAAGTTTTGATGTGATCGCCAAAGAGGTCGCATTGGTGCAAACCAAAGTTGGCCTAACCGAGGTGAACGGGTTCAATCGCATTGAAATCACGGGTGCAGACCGGCATTCATTTTTGGACAGAATGATCTGTGGCAGTGTTCCTAAGCGGGATGAACGGGTGGGTTTGGGATATCTGTTAAATCACCATGGAATGATTAAAGCAGAAGCAACAATTGCAAATATTCCCGCCAGCGATCGGGGGCCAGATCGGGTTTGGTATGGATCCGCCGCGGCGAGCGAATATCACGATATGGACTGGCTGACATCGCATGTTCGTGACGATGAGGATGTTCACTTTAAATCCCTGACGAATGATCAAACAATTCTGGTGCTTGCAGGTCCAAGCGCGCGCGATGTGTTGTCAAAGGCCGCAAGAGGGGATTGGAGCAAAGCGGCCTTTCCATGGTTAAGCGTGCGGGAATGTTTTGTTGGATTTGCACCTGCAACGGTGATGGCGGTCAGTTTTTCGGGTGAATTGGCCTATGAAATTCATGTGCCTAATTCCGCACTTTATGCGGCGTATCTGGCGCTGAGGGAGGCGGGTGTTGACCATGAATTAGGGTTATTTGGCACGCGCGCTGTGGAATCGATGCGGATGGAAAAAGGATTTTTGCACTGGAAATCGGATTTGATTACAGAATTCGACCCATTTGAAACGGGACTAGACCGTTTTGTAAACATGGATAAGCCTGATTTTATCGGGAAAGCAGCGTTGGAACGGCGCATTTTAAATGGCGCGCAGAAGCATTTGGTATCGCTGGAAATCCAGTGCGATCACGCGCCAGCCTATGGTGGGGCGTCGCTGATGCAAGGGGACGAAGTTGTTGGAACCATCACATCAGGTGCCTGGGGGTATCGCGTTGGCAAAAATTTGGCATACGCCTTTGTTGAACCCAAATTTTCCAAAATCGGTACATGTGTTCAGCTGGATCTGTTGGGACAGTTGGTAAATGCGACCGTGTGCAGGTCTTCACCATATGATCCCAATTTTGAATTGCTACGTTGACTAAGAAAACAGGCTTTCGCTGATTTTTTTGGCGGCAGTCTGTAACATATCTTTTTTGGCGATTGCGTCGTTAATATTGATGCGCTGTGTTGGACCGTGAAACGCCAGCGCTGCGATATATCTGCTTTGCGGATCCTTTACGGGAACGGCAATGGCAACCATATCGTCTATGAACTCTTCACGATCCAGCGCATATCCATTTTTACGCACGGCCTTAATTTCTGCGAGCAGCGACTCTTTGGTGACATGTGTATTCGATGTCATGCGACGCAGGTCAATTGCCTCTAAAAAACCGCTTAGTTTGCGATTTGGCAGGCTTGCTAAGAATGTCTTGCCGCTGGCAGTGCAATGAAAAGGGACGCGCGAACCAATCGGGAGCTGGATGCGAAATGCCCAATCAGTTTCGACACGGTCTAAATAATCCATCCCTTTTTCCCGCGGGACAGCGTAGTTGACAGTTTCCCCAACTTCTTGTGCAACATCGGTTAGAATTTGTCGTCGCGTGATATGATCACGGGAATTATACAGCAGACATGCACCAATCTCGCGCAAACGACGAGCCACCTGCTACCGTCGGCTGTTGTCGGGGAGTGTGATGAAACCGTATCCCTCTAAGGTTACACACAATCGGTCTATGGTTTGTTTCTATATCCCCAGT
>CAXABH010000096.1:0-6670 GCA_963966925.1 uncultured Rhodobacterales bacterium | reverse complement strand
CTCTTCGCCGGGTGTTTCAGACTGCATTTCAACGCTGTACCCAGTTTTTTCAGCCCAACGCACATACATTCGCGCCAGCATAGACGCCCAATCACAGCTTTCTGTGCCACCTGCGCCTGAATGCACCTCAAGGAATGTATCATTTGAATCCGCTTCCCCGTTCAGCAGTGCTTCAAGTTCCTTGGCAGCCGCCGTTTTCACCAGTGCTTCAATTGCGGATTCGGCGTCTTTGATCACGTCTTGGTCGTCTTCCATTTCGCCCAATTCGATCAATTCGATGCTGTCGTTCAGCTCGATTTGCATGTTGTCGTGCCCCTCGACCGCATCAATCAGAGATTGACGTTCCCGCATCAATTTTTGGGCATTTTCTGGATCATTCCATAAATCAGGATCCTCAACACGGGCGTTGAATTCCTCATGCCGGTGTTTAACGGTTTCCCACCCCATGCGCTGGCGCAACAGTTCAAGCGATTTGTTGATCTCATTGACCATGTTTTGAATGTCTGCACGCATGTGGGGTCTGTCCGTTCTAAATCTTTCTAGCGTCTTACAAAACTGCCCCTGCGCTGACAAGCCAGAATGCCCAGCAACAGGTTCAAGCGAGTAGGTTAATACAGCCCACCAGAGGATAATGTCCCAATCGTCGCCTTGGGGCCAACCACGGCAATCCCCCCTGTTGATGTTGTTACTTGTTTCACAGCATCTTCTCCTGGCGCGATCAGGTCAAAATTTGACCCCATGGCGAATCCACCGTCGAATGTAACGCCAAATAGGGGCTCCTCGCCTTCGCGGAAAAATTCAGCGACCACATGATCCCCGGTCGCCTCCTCTGACAGGCGGGCGCCAGAAAACCGATCAATATTGATGAATTGTCCACCTTCAGGGACGCGAAATTCACCACCACCGTATTTCTGGATGGCCGTCTGCATGAATTCGTTGAAAACAGGTCCACAGGTTGATCCGCCCCCTGCCCCCTTGCCCAAGGGGGATGGGCGGTCATATCCGATGTAGCAGCCTGCAACGATGTTGGATGTAAACCCAACGAACCAAACATCGCGGGCCTCATTCGTGGTGCCGGTTTTACCCGCCGAAGCAACATCCAAATTGACAGTGGCTGCCGCCGTGCCGCGATCCACAACACCCTCCATCATAGATGTCAGCTGATAGGCCGTGATTTCGTCCATCACACGTTCGCGGTTTGAAATGATTAAGGGACTGCGCCCCGCTGCCAGTTGATCATCACCACATTCCAAACAGATGCGCTGATCGTGGCGATAGACAGTTTTGCCATATCGGTCCTGCACGCGATCAACCAAAGTGGGCTCTACCCGTTCGCCCCCATTTGCAAACATCGCATAGGCCGCCACCATTTTAAACAATGTGGTTTCCTCAGACCCCAATGAATTCGCAAGAAAGCGCCCCATGTTGTCATATACACCAAAGCCTTCTGCATAATCGGCGATGACATCCATGCTAACCTCTTGGGCCAAACGTATTGTCATCAGGTTTCTGGATTTTTCAATGCCTGTGCGCAGCGGTGTCGGGCCATAAAACTTGTTGGATGAGTTTTTAGGGCGCCACAATCCCTGTGGTGTATCAATTTCAATCGGCGCATCAACGACAATGGTGGCAGGTGAATACCCGCTATCTAATGCAGCGGCATAGACAAAGGGTTTGAAACTGGACCCTGGTTGGCGTTCGGCCTGTGTGGCACGGTTATAAACCGAGCTTGAGTAATCAAAGCCACCCTGCATGGCCAAAACACGGCCACTGTTTACATCCATCGCCATAAAGGCGCCTTGCACCTCGCTGACTTGACGCAGGCTCCAACGTTCAAAGTTGCCCTCGGCATCCTTGATTTCACGCACCAGCACGACATCACCCAGCTCTAACAAATCGCCAGCCACTTTGGCCTGTGGCCCAAGCGTGCCATCCGCGTTCTTTTTGCGCGCCCATGTCACATCTTTGCTCAGGATAAAGTGCCCATCCTCATCATCAGGGACACCTTCGATCACGATACGCGCGGCTGACTTCCCAATCAGCGTCACAACGGCAGGGCTCCATTTTCCATCTAAAGTTACGTTGCGCGCCACCTTCGCCGCGCGCAATGCTGCGCGCAGCGCCACATCATCCCCAATTAGATCCGTATCAATTTTCTGTCCCGTTCCGCGCCAGATCCCTTGGGCACGGTCATAGGCCTCTAATGCACGCTGCAACGCAACAGCAGCAACCCCCTGCATATCTGGATCAATCGTAGCACGTACTGTCATGCCGCCGCTGAAAAATTCATCTTCGCCAAAATCCCGGCTAAGCTGTCGGCGAATTTCATCCGTAAAATAATCACGGGGTGGCAAAGATGATTTAAAGCTTTCGAAATCGCCGTTCTGGACAGACAACAATGGCAGATCCCGTTCCCGTAGATAATCATCTTCGGGAAGGTATCCATTTTGCCACATTTCGCGCAGCACATAATTGCGCCGCTGCAACAAACGTTCTTTGCGGCGCACAGGGTGAAAATCAGAGGGCGCTTTGGGAAGAGATGCCAAAAACGCAGCTTCATGCGGGGCAAGTTGCCCAAGCGTTTTATTGAAATAGGTTTGCGCCGCCGCCGTCACGCCATAGGAATTTTGGCCCAAAAATATTTCATTCAAATAAAGTTCAAGGATTTGTTCTTTATCCAGCGTTCCCTCAATCCGGGTCGCTAGAATGATTTCCTTAATCTTACGTTCGGCACGCCGTGATCCATCCAACAGAAAATTTTTCATGACTTGCTGGGTGATGGTCGAGGCACCCCGCACGTTTCGTCCACGCGAAATCGCCGCATCGCGAAAGGCCGCAGCAATCCCGCGAATGTCATACCCTGGGTGGGTATAAAAATTTTTATCTTCTGCGGAAATAAATGCCTGTTTAATCATGACAGGTATTTCCTCGGCAGGGGTGAACAGACGCCGTTCCTTGGCGAATTCATCAATAATGCGCCCCTCAGTCGAATAAATTCGGCTGATTGTCGGGGGTTTATATTGCGCAAGTGACGCATGCGATGGCAGATCGCGCCCATACATCCAAAACACGGCCCCAATGGTCAGGGCCGCGGCGATCAGACCAAGTGTGATGGTCGTAAAAATCGCGCCAAAAAAGGATAAGATGAATCGAACCAAGGGCCCCTCACGTTTTCGCGTGTTTATACGGGGGACAAGGACATTCGTCAAAACCCTTTCCCACCATAGTCACTTTACTGCCGCCTTAAGGGGGCAAGTGCAACATCAGAAATATACCAATCCAAAATCCCCGCCACCAAAGCCCGCGAAAACCGAGTGCGCCATTCAGGCGATTTCAAATTTTCAAGATCTTGTTTTGATGACATAAATCCCGCCTCAACAAGGATTGAAGGAATATCAGGTGCCTTTAACACTGAAAAATTTGCATGCCGGATTGGGCGCGAATTTACCTTACCCAATTCCATCAATACCGCATCAACGACCGCGCTTGCCAATTCTTTGGATCGAGGCGTTGTTTCCAGCCGTGCAAGGTCAATCAGAATACCCGAGACTTCATCATCTGCGCCGCTTAAATCCACACCAAACAGGATTTCGCCCCGATCATGGCGCAGGGCCAATTTGGCAGTTGCCTCATCCGAGGCGGTTTCTGACAGGGTATAGACCGTGGTGCCAAAGGCCTGGCCATCGGTGACAATATCTGCGTGTAGCGATATGAACAAATCGGCTGACAGCGCATGTGCGGTGCTGACGCGATCCTCAAGGCTGATAAAAACATCTTCATCCCGCGTTAAATGCACCTGAACCCCATCGCTTTTGCGCAAGATATCACGAACTTCACGTGCAAGAGACAGCATCAAATCCGCTTCATGTGCGCCGCCAACCACAGCACCTGGATCAATGCCACCATGCCCAGGATCCAGTACAATCACGAATTGATCCGCATGTGATGGCGCACGAGGCGTGGTGGTAACAGTTTGTTTTGCGTCTGGACTTTTGACGGTGGCTGCAAAACGATCCGCATCCGTTTTGCCCAACCGAATGATCAATTCCGCCTGTGCAGTATCAGGAGCAACTGTAACCCCCGCACGTTCAACCAACATGGGACGCGTTAGATCAAACACCATGCGCGACCATCCTGATTTCAATGCCCCTGCACGCACCCCTGAAATCGATTGACTGCGTGAAAATACCTCCTCCTCAAACCCGGTAAAGGTAACAGCGTTAAATTCCACGATCAGGCGTTTGGGCGCATCCAAAGTGTAGATACGATAGGGAACACCCTGTGTGTGTTGGATACGAATTTCAGTGCCTGAAAACACCACATCACGGGCATAGGATCCATTCGGAATGAACCGTGACAATGCGGAAAACCCCTCTTGGGCCAATCCTATTTCGGTCCACATAAACAGGGCTAAGAAAAACCTAAAGATCATGAAATAAACCCATGTTTTCGCATGAATTTTTCCAATCTTAACAATCCTTCTTGTATATCCGCAGTGCTGCGCGCGTAAGACAACCGTACTGTGCGCGCGCCCCGCGCAGGGTCGAAATCCAAACCCGGCGTCAGGGCCACACCTGCCTCTTCTAAAATCTGTTTCGAAAAGCCAAGGCTATCATCGGTATATTCAGACACATCAACATAAACATAAAACGCCCCATCAGGGGGGGCAAATTTGCTGAACCCCGCTTTGGGCAAACCTGTGATCATTAATTCACGATTCTTGCGATAAACATCTAAGTTTTCTTGTAATTCATCGTGGGCATCCATGGCTGCCAAAGCTGCCAACTGACTTGCATGGGGCGAACAGATGAACATATTTTGGGCCAACCGCTCGACCTGACGAATGTGATCATCAGGCACAACCATCCAGCCCACGCGCCAGCCCGTCATTGAAAAATATTTTGAGAATGAGTTGATCACATAGCAGTCATCCGTGATTTCCAATGCGCTAACGGCCTTAGCCTCGTATTCAATGCCGTGATAAATTTCGTCACTGATAAACGCGCCACCCGCATCTTGGGTCGCAGAAATAAGAGAGGACAGCGCAGAGCGGTCCAACATCGTGCCCGTTGGGTTTGCGGGTGAGGCCACCAATAATCCTGACAAATCCTGCCCCACCAATTCATCCGCAACGGGTTGCAGGCGATTTTCAGGTTGGGTTTCGATATCAACAGGCACCAAATCCAAGGCGCGCAGGATTTGTCGGTAACTGGGGTATCCCGGTGCACCAATACCCACCCGTGCCCCTGCATCAAATAATGAGGTGAAAGACAAAATAAACGCACCCGAGGAACCAGGCGTGATAACAACGCGGGCCGGATCCAGATCGACATCATACCAATCCCCATATAAGCCAGCGATTTTTTGCCGAAGGGCTGGCAACCCCAACGCGACTGTATACCCCATGGCATCACTGTCCATGCTATCCTTCAGATATTGCAGGGCTTTTTGTGGGGCGGCGGTGCTGGGCTGACCCACTTCCATGTGAATGATGTGGCGCCCCTCCTCTTCGGCTTGGCGCGCGGCTTCCATGACATCCATCACAATAAAAGGAGCAACCGCTCCACGGGTTGAGTTTTTCATCACATCATTCCACAGTGGCATTCTATTGGGTGTTTTCACAATCTCACTTACAAAGGTCAATGACTATTCCAAATCTCATGTTTTATGTGCGCCTTGTCGCCTTGGTTTCATTTGCCTTCTACGCACAGATCGCGCAGGCCGCGGGCCTATTGCGCGACTCAGACATTGAAGAGGGTTTGTCACAATTGGCAGCCCCCGTTTTGATTGCCGCAGGGCTGTCGCCCGTGTCGACCAAGATTTTGGTTGTGAATGATGATCGGCTAAATGCCTTTGTGATTGATCGGCGTCACATCTTTTTGCATTCGGGGCTGATTTTGCGGTCTAAAACACCTGAAATGCTGCAATCTGTCATCGCACACGAGGCCGCGCACATCGCAAACGGACACATCGCCCGACGCAGACAGGCCCTGCAACTGACACGAAATGCCGCGAATTTTGGCACCGCATTGGCCGTCGCCGTTGGCGCGGCCAGCGGATCAGCTCAGGCGGCCACTGGAATTGCATTGGGTATTCGCGGCAGTGCGACGCGCAAATTCCTGTCACACAGCCGCGCCGAAGAAAGTTCGGCGGATCAATCTGCGCTGGGATACATGGTGCGCTCTGGGATCAATCCAATGGGGATGGTGGATACATTGGATATGTTCGTGGGTCAGGAAAATTTGATTGTCGGGCGTCAGGATCCCTATGTGCGTTCGCATCCCCTAACGCGCGATCGCATGCGCAGTGTGGAAACCATGGCAATGGCGCATGATGATTTGCCCAGTGATCCGGGCATGGTATACTGGCACGCGCGCGTTGTTGGCAAACTTTCGGCATTTCAACGCGCGCCCTCTTGGACGTTAGGGCGGGTTAAGAATAGCCATTCAGAGGACATCAAACACATGCGCAGCGCCATCGCGCATGGGCGCGCAGGGCAATTAAACCTTGCTATTCAGGCGATTGATCGCGCGATTGCCCAGCGCCCGAATGATCCCTTTTATCAGGATCTAAAGGCCGAGCTATACATGCGCAATCGCGCCTTTTCCCAAAGTGCGCGCGCATACAAAAAGGCCCATGATATGCGCCCCAAAGATGCCATTATACTTGC
>CAXABH010000095.1:0-6718 GCA_963966925.1 uncultured Rhodobacterales bacterium | reverse complement strand
GACTTTTTCCGCCACTTCGGCGCCTCTTTTGATGTTCTTACGATAATATTTCGCCCTGCGGAATAGCAAGCCCCTGTTCCACATTGTTAATGTTGAAAGCTGGAACGCCATAACCATACTTTGAAGCATCGTCCAGCAGTTGGCGCAGTGAAATCAACATTGGACCCTTCTTTTGGATGGGTGGATTTGATCATGAATGATGCCTGATTACCGCTGAAATTCCATCGACCGCTTTCAAGTCTGATAAATTTGCACGCGATACCGCCTTGGCTGACCCAAAATGCGCCAACAGCGCACGTTTGCGCGACGCACCAATGCCAGAAATATCATCAAGTGGATTTGCTGAAATTGCCTTGGCCCGTTTTGCGCGGTGGGTTCCTATTGCGAAACGGTGTGCTTCATCTCGCATCCTTTGGACAAAATACAAAACAGGATCATTTCGTTGCAGCGCAAAAACAGACCGTCCCGGAATATAAAATTCTTCTTTCCCGTGATCACGGTCAACGCCTTTGGCAACCCCAATCATTGGGACATCTTCAACCCCCAGCATTTCCAAAATTTCTGCAACAGCACTGACCTGCCCTGCACCGCCATCAATCAATAACAGATCGGGCCAGTTTTCAGATTTGCGGTCAGGATCGTCTTTTATCAATCGTTTGAAACGGCGGGTCATGACTTCTTTCATCATGCCGAAATCATCACCCGGGGTTAAATCATCACCCCTGATATTAAACTTTCGATATTGATTTTTCAAAAAGCCCTCTGGCCCTGAAACAATCATCGCACCAACGGCATGTGCCCCCTGGATATGAGAGTTATCAAATACCTCGATCCGTTGAGGAGCTTCGTCCAAGTCGAACGCTTCTGCAATCCCACGCAAAAGCTTCGCCTGTGTGGCGGTTTCGGACATACGCAATGCCAAACTTTCCTTGGCGTTGCGTAAAGCACCTGAAACCAGTTCAAATTTTTCACCACGCTGTGGATAGATCAATTCCACCTTGCGACCTGCTTCTTCGCTTAGCGCGGCACTTACCAAATCAGCGTTTTCAATGTCATGGGAAAGTATCAGCTGACGCGGGGCTTCTTTGCTGGAATAAAACTGACCAACAAACGCCTCAAGCACTTCTGCATGCGAATGATCAGCGCTGATCCGTGGGTAAAAATCGCGATTGCCCCAATTCTGATTTGCACGAATGAAAAACACCTGAACACAAGCCTGCGCACCCTCGATATGAAGAGCGATCACATCTGCTTCGCTAACGGTGCGCGGATTGATACCTTGGTTCGTTTGCACCTGGGTCATTGCACGAATGCGATCCCGCAACGCCGCCGCGCGCTCGAACTCCATTGCTTCGCTTGCTTGTGCCATTTGCGCGGCAAGGCTCTCTTGAATTTCCGTTGATTTGCCAGATAAAAATCGCTGAGCATCTTTCACAGATACGCGATATTCACTTGGACTGATGCGCCCAACGCAGGGGCCAGAACATCGTTTAATCTGATATTGCAAACAGGGCCGTGTGCGCGTCTCGAACATCGCATCCGAACAATTCCGCAACTGAAAGACGCGTTGCAACTGATTTAACGATTTGTTTACCGCACCAGCGCTTGCAAAAGGTCCATAGTAGGCTCCTTTTTCTTTTTTTGCCCCGCGATGTTTTTTGATTTGTGGAAATTCGTGTTCAGTCGTGACCAAAATATTTGGAAACGACTTATCATCACGCAGAAGAACGTTATAGCGCGGCTTAAGTTGTTTAATTAGGTTTTGTTCAAGAAGAAGCGCTTCAGTCTCAGTTTGTGTGGTTAAAAACATCATCTGAGATGTTTCTGAAATCATACGCGCAATGCGCGATGAATGGCCGGTTGGACGTGCATAATTTGAAACACGGGCCTTTAGGTTTCGTGCTTTGCCCACATATAGAACACGTGCTTGTTCGTCCAACATACGGTAAACACCTGGTGAGGCATCCAGCTGCTTAACATACTTTTGTATTAATTTTAAACCCTTAAGTATCAATTAATTAATTCCCATTGGATTTAGACCGCAGCCGAAGCCTTGATTCTGTTTTCGCTGCAATGATTATACGCTGAGTTCAAGTAAAAAGCTGTCCACTGTTTCTGTGGATAAGTCTGAGCATAACTTTCCGATATAGCGATTTTTCCATTGATTTCAGGCCACTTCGTAGATTTGCACAAAAAATAGGCACTTTATTAAGCGTCTGTTTTTATTGTGTATTTTTTTATTAAATTGTCAAACTATTGTTTTTCTTAAGTTTTTAGAAACAATATTTAACAGTTTTTTGACAGGTGGGACAACTTCAACACATTGCGCGCAGATAATGCTACACAATCCCTAAAATATCTGGTGTTTTCCAACCCAAGTGTTGACCACCATCGACGCACAAAAGTTGCCCAGTCACCGCCGGCGCATCAAGAAAATAACCTAAAGCCGCGGATATATCAGATGGATTTGATCCACGATTAAGAACAGTATTATCGCGCTGGTGCTGATATCGAACGGGATCTTCACGATCACCGCGAAGGGTCGGACCCGGTCCGATTGCGTTCACGCGAATTTTCGGCGCCAAAGCGCGCGCAGATGTTTGTGTCAGCGCCCACAATCCCATTTTTGCAATTGTGTAACTGCTAAATTCAGGCGTAAGTTTTTTTACGCGTTGATCCAGCATGTTCACGACCAATCCTGCCGCCACGGGTTCAGAGTTGTCATCTAAACGGGGTTCAGGGATTTGTTCCGCAAATTTTTGCGTCAACACAAAGGGCGCACGTAGATTGCTTTCTAAATGGCGATCCCAAGAAACTCGTGTTGCTGACCTAATATTATCATATTCGAAAATCGATGCGTTATTTACCAAAACAGTTATTGGACCGCCCAGACCCTCGGATGCCAATGTTACCAATGCATCCACCTGATCTTCTTCTAAAATATTTGCCCTCAATGCTATTGATTTACGACCTTTTGAACAGATTTCATCCACAACCTCTTGCGCCTGTGTCGCAGAGCTATTGTAATGCACAGCAACATCATATCCACGTTTGGCAAGGTATAAAGACATCTCACGTCCCAGTCGTTTTGAACCACCCGTGATTAATGCTCGCATTATTACCTCCAACCTTAGATCATTGAAGCAAGATATAGCGTGTAAGCCCCCAGAAACAACGCCCCGATAGAGCGGTTCATGCGCCATTTCAGAAACACAAACGGCACCAACACCAGCGCAGATGCCAACATGACCCATATATCCAATGCAAAGAAATTGGCAGAGACATGAATATCATCGAAAAGCGTTGTTACACCGATAATTCCTAGCAAATTGAAAATGTTGGAACCAATAACATTACCCAACGCAACTTCTGCCTGTTTGCGTAGGCCTGCCATGACTGTCGTCGCAAGCTCTGGCAAGGATGTACCAATCGCAATCAGGGTCAGTCCAATAACCTCTTCGCTAATACCGTAAGAACGCGCAATATAAACTGCGTTATCTACCAAAATATCAGCGCCCATAGGTAAACCAATGAGACCAAGGATTAAAAACCCTAAAACCTTCCACATAGGTAACTCTGGGTCTAACCCTTCTAAATCATCATCATCGGCGGATGAAACTCCTGTTTGGCATTTTGCGCGCCACACGGCTAAGCCCAGGAACCCTGCTAACATGATCAATAATATGCCACCCTGCCACCAACCAAACTGTCCCGTCGCGGCAAGTGTTATAAATACGACGGTCGCGCCCAGCATGATGTAAAAATCCCGCCGCGTGTCGCAATGAGAAAAATCCAACGTCGATAATAGTGCAGGCATCCCCAAAACCAACAGAACGTTTGCGATATTTGATCCAATCACGTTGCCAATTGCAATGCCCGCAGCGCCATCATCAACCGCACTGATTGCGATCAACAACTCTGGGGCAGATGTTCCAAATGCAATGATAGTTAACGAGACGATTAGGGCGGGCACCCCAAGACGCAAACTTAAGTTCACGGCGCCGCGAACCAATAAGTCACCTGAGAGGAGAAGAATGACCAACCCCACAAGAGACATTATCCAAACCATTTTATCAGCCCTTATTGCATCGGCACTGAGACGCACCAATCAAGAATTTTCCGCATTTCTGGCAACGCCGCGCATTTAATTTTCCCTGACCTGGGAACCGCAGTTTTCCAAACATCGCCAGGACCAGCATCCCAACTAAAAACAGCGAGACAACCTTGATGATCATATTACAAACCAAACCTTGATAGGGCGATGCGCTCTTCTATCGTTCCAACCACACTATCAGAAATTGATAGGCCAAAACGTTGCGAAAATGAGCGTTTCTGTTCGATTACGCGCAATTTTACCTTATCACCAAAACGGTTTTTTAAGGTTGGAACCAGATGCCCAACTTCATCGATCAGACCAAGTTCTTTCGCCCGCTCTGCCAGCCAAACTTCGCCAGTAAACACGTCAATATCTTGGGTAATCTTACCGCCACGTGTTGATTTCACGTGCTGGATGAAAACATCATGCACATCCCCTAAAATGGATGTTAGGCGATCTACATCTTCTTGTTTTTCCTCGCGGAATGGGTCGAGCATAGATTTTGATTTACCCGCTGTATAAACACGCCGCTCAATCCCATAACGTGCAATCAGATCCTGCAAACCAAAGCCCGCGCTGATAACGCCAATCGACCCAACAATCGATGCAGGATCCGCAAAAATTTCATCAGCACACGACGCCAACCAATATCCACCAGAAGCGGCAACATCCTCGACAAAAGCGAAAACTGGAATTTCCTTTTCCTCTGACAACCGACGAATGCGTGATCCAATTAATGAACTTTGCACCGGTGATCCACCTGGCGAATTTACAGAAATAGCAACGGCAGAAGGATTACCTTTTGCGAATGCACGTTCCAAAACAGGGCCTAATGCAGCATCATTCAGTGCACTACGACCACCTGTACCAATCACACCATGCAGCCGCACGACATTGACTGATGTGGGTTTTTTCAAAAAGGGCAAGCGTAACTTCATGGCTGGCATGTAAACGCGACATGGCGCACAAACAAGACACCGAAGAAATCTTTTGCCAAATTTGGTGAATTTATCACGTAATTAGCTGCGCAAACGCCATCCTGTCGCAAATATCCATGCGACAACTGCAATACAAGCCGCCGTAAATCCACCAATCGCCACAAGGCTGAATAGAATTGGAACATCCGCCAAACCAAAAAACGCCCAGCGAAACCCTGAGATCAGATAGACTACTGGATTAAACATAGAGATTGTTTGCCAAATCGGTGGCAACATCGATGTCGAATAAAACGCGCCGCCCAAAAAGACCAATGGGGTCACCACCAATAATGGCACCAGTTGCAACTGTTCAAAATTCTTCGCCCAAATTCCGATTATAAAGCCAAGCAGCGAAAAGGACACGCATGTCAGCACCAAAAACAACAGCATGACACCCGGACTTTGTATCACCAAATCGACAAAAAACGCCGAGGTGAATAAAATCACCAATCCAATGAACAAAGCTTTGGTGGCGGCGGCACCTACATATCCCAATAGAATTTCAAAAAAGCTGATCGGCGCAGAGAGTAACTCGTATATCGTGCCAATAAATTTGGGAAAATAGATACCAAAAGATCCATTTGACGTCGCTTGCGTCATAACACTTAGCATGATTAGACCCGGCACAATGAAGGCGCCATAACTTACGCCTTCGACCTCTTGGATGCGACTCCCTATCGCTGTTCCAAAAACAACAAAATAAAGTGATGTTGAAATTACTGGTGAAATAAAGCTTTGGGTTAAGGTGCGGAAAAACCGCGCCATCTCAAATTTATAGATTGCCGCCACTGCACGAAGGTTCATTGCTGTCCCTCCTTCAAAAGGTTCACGAAAATATCCTCAAGCGAGGATTGATTGGTCTGTAAATCTTTCAAAACAATCCCCTGTTTCCCCAAGGCTGTCATAAGTCGCGCAATGCCTGTACGTTCCGCCTGGGTGTCATAATCGTATACTAATCGGTTACCATCATCACTTAATGTGACACCAAATTCACTCAACCCCTCCGGGATTTTATCCATTGGGTTTTGCAGCTCTAATATCAGCGATTTTTGCCCCAAACGCTTCATTAAGGCTGCCTTTTCTTCGACCAAACCGATTCTGCCTTGGGCAATGACGGCGATACGATCGGCGATGGCCTCCGCTTCTTCAATGTAATGGGTGGTTAAAATGATTGTGACGCCGTCTTTTCGTAATTCTTCGACGACCGCCCACATACTCTGGCGCAACTCTACGTCGACACCTGCCGTCGGTTCATCAAGGAACAGCAATCGCGGCTCATGTGCCAGTGCTTTTGCAATCAAAACACGCCGTTTCATACCACCGGACAGCTGCATAATCCGACTATCTTTTTTATCCCACAACGACAATGATCGCAGTACTTTTTCGACATACGCGTCATCCTTCGGCTTGCCGAATAGTCCGCGCGAAAATCTGATCGTATTTATCACCTTTTCAAACGGTTCCAGGGTGATTTCCTGTGGTACCAAACCAATCAGTTCTCGTGCCTCTCGGTACTGGCTTTGAATATCGAAACCGCCCACTTTGATCTGTCCTGATGTTGGCACTGATATGCCACATACGGTTGAAATCAGCGTTGTTTTTCCAGCTCCGTTTGGTCCTAGTAGGGCGAGGATTTCTCCTTTTT
>CAXABH010000094.1:0-6724 GCA_963966925.1 uncultured Rhodobacterales bacterium | reverse complement strand
CCGCAATTCGATCCATCAAATAGCGACACATGCGTTTCCACAACACCTTCTGGCAATGTTTGCGCATCCACAGCAAAACCGTGGTTCATTGACGTAATTTCAACCTTGCCTGTTTCACTATCTTTGACAGGGTGGTTTGCACCATGGTGTCCATGGTTCATTTTAACTGTCTTGGCCCCAAGAGCGAGCGCCAACATCTGATGACCCAAACAAATGCCAAAGACAGGTAAATCCGTAGTCTCCAAAATGGTTTTGATCATGGGCACTACGTATGCCCCCGTAGCGGCAGGATCACCGGGGCCGTTTGATAGGAAAACACCGTCCGGATTATGGGCCAAAACCTCTTGCGCAGTTGCTGTTGCAGATAAAACTGTAACATCGCATCCTGCTGATGCCAAACAGCGTAAAATGTTGCGCTTCGCACCAAAATCTAATGCCACAACTTTATGCTTTGGATCCGTTTGTGGTTGATATCCATCTGGCCATGCCCATCGCATTTCATTCCAGTGATAACTTTGCGCACATGTCACGTCCTTGGCCAGATCCATACCTTCTAGTCCGTTAAATGATTTGGCCGCTGCGATCAAAGCATCTGTATCAAAGTTGCCCTCTGGATCATGTGCCAGTGCACAATGTGGTGCGCCCTGCAGTCTGATTGCACGGGTCAGGCTGCGTGTATCGATACCCCCAATGGCGATACGGCCGCGGCGTTCTAGCCAGTCTGACAAATGGGATTGTGAACGCCAGTTCGATGGTTCGGTTGGATCCCATTTTACAACCATTCCCTCTGCAACGGGATCGCCGGTTTCGTCATCCTCATCTGTGACACCTGTGTTGCCGATGTGAGGGAAGGTGAACGTTACGATCTGGCCTGCATAGGACGGATCAGTCATGATTTCCTGATACCCTGTCATGGCCGTATTAAAACACAGTTCGGCAACTGTATGTCCCGTCGCTCCAAACCCATATCCGTAAAACAACGTTCCATCGGCTAGTGCCAAACATGCGGTGGGTTTTGGTGCAGAATCTAACGCCATATTCTTTTCTCTCTGGGGTGCAAATTGGCGGCAAACTAGAGTGAAGCTTGGTCGGGGTCAAGCGCGCATTGTGGATAATATCGGCTTGCTCAAAAACTAACTTTTAGGTAGTGTCACGGCTTAACTAAACCCTAATTCTTAGGAGCGGGATATGGATTTGCGCGCATCAATCATGGCAGCAACAAAGCAAGCGATGAAGGATAAGGCAGCTAACCGTCTGTCGACATTACGTCTTATCAGTGCCGCGTTCAAAGATCGCGATATCGCTGCACGTGCTGAGGGCAATGATGATGGCGTTGGCAACGATGAGTTATTAGCGATTCTTGGCAAGATGACCCGCCAGCGCAGTGAAAGCGCAAAAACCTATGAAGAGGCTGGGCGTATCGATCTGGCAGAACGCGAATTAGAAGAAATCACGGTTATCGAAGAATTCCTGCCCCGTCAGTTAGATGATGGCGAAGTGGCCGCGGCGATTGATGCGGCCATTGATGCAATTGGTGCCAACTCTATTCGCGATATGGGAAAAGTTATGGGCGAGCTGAAAGGCAAATATACAGGTCAAATGGATTTTGGATCAGTTGGTGCCAAAGTCAAAGCCAAGTTATCAAGTTAAGCGATTACGGTACTCGTTAAAACGGGCCTGTAATTCGGAAAATAATTCGATACGTTCGTCTTCTGATAGAAATGCTCCTATTTCTACTTCGCGACCATTCCCGCTTAGGGTGATGTAGTGTGGAACAGGGCCCCCTGTTTCATACATGTGAACACGTGCCCAATAGGCATTACAATCCCAGTCCTTTTGTTGACCATTCGCTTCTTGTCGCAAAAGATGGAAATGTTCGCATGTAAGTGTAAGCCGTTCTACAATGGATCTGTCGCGAAAATTTTTGCGGATTGCAAAATATATCGCGCCTACTGTGATCATCAAAAACGGAAGCAGCGCCCAAAATAGGATGGTTCCGATTAAGGCATACAGGGGAAATGTAATCAAAACGAAAGTCGTCATAATAAAGCTGGCGAAACCGCGATGCGGCAAAGAGCTGAAGGGCCAAAGGTCCAGTTGTTCAGTCGTTTTGCCAGTCGATTTTTTGGTCCATTCGTACGGCATTTTTCCACCTTATGTTTGAATGCGTAAACTAGGTGCAAATTCGCGCAAGAAAAGGTGGAAATTTGTCGCGTTTTGACGTGTGTCTATTTAAGGTGAATAAGATAAAAATAGGCGGGAAAGAAGATGCAGCAAAAAACAAACATAAGTATCAACGCCGCACTGGATTTGGTGCGACAGGCATTCGTTGCAAGTGGCCTAAATGAGCAGGCCGCGCAAAGCGTGGCGCGCGCGCTTGTTATGGCAGAGGCCGAAGGTCAGGTTGGGCATGGGTTTTCACGTGTGGGCGATTACATTGCACAAATGAAAAGTGGTAAGATAAACGCCAATGCAACTCCGATTGTTGTATCGCAATCTCCCAGCTATCTTCATGTTTCTGCTGATAACGGGTTTGCCTATCCCGCGCTAGATTACGCAATTGGTCAGGCCGTCATTATGTCGGAACAAACAGGATGTGTTGCGATTGCGGTTTCTCAATCCAATCATTGCGGAACGCTGGCCAGTCATGTTGAAAAACTGGCTGATCAGGGGTTGATTGGTATTATGGTGGCAAACACACCTGCTGCGATCGCGCCTTGGGGGGGGAACACCCCGCTCTATGGCACGAATCCTATCGCATTTGCGGCCCCACGTGGGGGTAAGGATCCTTTGGTGATTGATTTGTCTTTGTCTGTTGTTGCACGCGGTAAGGTTATGAATGCTAAAAAAACGGGCCAATCGATACCAGAAGGCTGGGCATTGGATAAAAACGGGCTACCCACGACAGATCCCAATGCGGCACTAGATGGTGGCACGATGGTGCCCATTGGCGAAGCCAAAGGAACGGCGCTGGCGTTGATGGTTGAGATTCTTGCGGCCAGCTTGACTGGGGCAAACACATCGGCAGAGATGCCATCCTTTTTCGCGGAATCGGGTCCGTCGGCAAATGCGGGGCAATTCCTGATTGTAATTAAACCAAGCGACCTGAATGGGTTTACCACCCGTATTGATGCATTATTGACGCAGATTGCAGAAACACCCGGCGCACGATTACCGGGTCGGCGGCGCATTGAGGCACGCAATCATGCGAAAACAGACGGTTTAAATGTCGCCACGCAGTATATAACGGATATCCAATCGATGCTTGGATGATCGCAATGTCGTTACACATGAAAAAACCCCCGCGTTTGCGGGGGTTTTTTTATTTTTGCATTTAACCCTTAGTGAGAGGGCTGCTTATCCCAATCTTCCTGCTTTGGAAGAATTTCAAAGGTATGCTCTGGGGGTGGTGAAGGCAGTGTCCACTCCAGGGTATCCGCATACTCATTCCATGGGTTTGCCGCAGTGTTCCGCTTACCAGCAAGCAGTGAATAGATCACGATGCCAAAGAAGAACAAGAAAGATGCAAATGATAGGAACGCACCATATGATGAGATTTCGTTCCAATACGCATAGGCTTCTGGGTAATCGATGTAACGACGTGGCATACCCTGACGACCCAAGAAGTGCTGTGGGAAGAACGTTAGGTTTGCACCAATGAACATCATCCAGAAGTGAAGCTTACCAGCCCATTCAGGATAATCGCGGCCTGTCATCTTTGAGAAGTAGAAATAGATACCTGCAAAGATACAGAAAACCGCGCCCAATGACATCACGTAATGGAAGTGCGCCACAACATAGTATGTGTCGTGATATGCGCGGTCGACGCCAGCCTGTGACAGAACGATACCTGTAACACCACCAACGGTGAATAGGAACAAGAAGCCAAATGCCCATAGCATGGGTGTTTTCATTTCAACTGATCCGCCCCACATTGTGGCAATCCAAGAAAAGACTTTCACACCAGTTGGAACCGCAATCACCATCGTCGCAAGCATAAAGTATGACTGCTGTGTCAGCGACATACCCACTGTGTACATATGGTGTGCCCACACAACAAAGCCCAATGCACCGATCGCAATGATCGCCCAAACCATTGGTAGGTATCCAAACACGGGCTTACGAGAGAATGTCGCAATCACGTGTGAGATCAGACCAAAACCAGGTAGGATGATGATGTAAACTTCTGGGTGACCAAAGAACCATAGGATGTGTTGGTACAGGATCGGATCACCACCGCCAGCTGGATCAAAGAACGTTGTGCCAAAGTTACGATCCGTCAAAAGCATTGTGATCGCGCCAGCCAAAACAGGCAATGACAATAGGATCAACCATGATGTGACAAAGATCGACCATGAAAACAATGGAACCTTGAACAACGTCATGCCTGGGGCACGCATGTTTAGGAATGTTGTGATCATGTTAATCGCACCTAGGATCGAAGAGGCGCCCGAAACGTGAACCGCGAAAATCGCTAGGTCCATGGAAATACCGCCTTCGTTCACGGATAGCGGCGGATATAGTACCCATCCCACACCTGAACCCAACTGTTCGTTCCCGCCTGGTGACAAAACAGAACAGACTGCCAATGTCGTGCCAGTCACATACAACCAGAATGACAAATTGTTCATACGCGGAAACGCCATGTCAGGTGCGCCGATTTGCAGTGGCATAAAGTAGTTTCCGAACCCACCAAACAACGCAGGAATTACCACAAAGAACATCATTAGGATGCCGTGGCCTGTGATCAACACGTTCCAAAGGTGACCGTTTGGTGTACATGCTTCAGTTGCCGCCGCGGTGAAACGCGCGCCTTCCATACACATGTATTGCACGCCTGGATCCATAAGTTCCATGCGCATGTAAACTGTAAATGCCACAGAAATGAAGCCAACCAACGCGGAAACGATAAGGTATAGGATACCGATATCTTTGTGGTTTGTTGACATAAACCAGCGTGTGAAAAAGCTGCGCTGATCTTCATGTTCGTGGCCGTGGATGGCTGCGTCTGCCATAGTGTGCCTCCTGTTAACTACGAATAGGACGAGTCATTTCGCCCAGTGAAACTTCTGCAGCTGTTTTAGTGTGCATTTTTTTAACAGGCAATGGCAGTATTTGCCGCATGCACAGAAAAATTACGTTTTTTGAATTTGAGGGTGTTTAGGTTGATCTTACTGGGTTCTTTTATAGCTTCTGATTGCACGTCTGGCTGTTACCATCCTCAAACACCTGCTCAAAGGACTGCTTTAACGCGACATCCAAATCAAACATTGACACAGGAAGCCCCAAATCAACCAAACTGGTCACCCCAAATTCTGTAATTCCACACGGCACAATACCATCAAAATGATCCAAATCAGGATCAACATTTATGGAAATCCCGTGAAAGGATACCCATTTGCGTAATCGTATTCCAATGGCGGCAATTTTATCTTCGGCTGTTTTGTTTGTAATAGTTTTTGGTTTATCGGGGCGTTCAACCCAAACACCAACACGACCGTCACGAATGAATCCCTTGATATTGAATTGATCTAATGTGTGGATGACCCATTTTTCTAGCTGTCGTACAAAACAGCGCACATCTCGTCCGCGCTTGTTTAAATCCAACATCACGTAAACCACGCGTTGTCCCGGCCCGTGATAGGTGTACTGCCCGCCCCTTTTCGTTTGGTAGACAGGAAAGCGATCTGCGCTAATCAAATCTTGGGGTTTTGCGGATGTTCCTGCGGTGTAAAGTGGGGGATGTTCAACCATCCATAGTAATTCGTCTGCCTGCCCTGCTGCGATATCTTCGGCACGCAGTTCCATAAAACGGACAGCGTCGTCATAATCGGTCAATCCTGATGTGACACGCCATTCTACCATGTTGCGAACGCCTTTCTTCTGTCCACATCCATTAAAGTTGTTTCATGTGGGCTTGCAAGGGTTGTGAATATTAATTTCGCAAATCTAGGCTATGCCCTCTTTTCTTTATGAAATGTAATGGGTATCTAGTGTGTGACTATCATGTGCGGCCGTGGCGGAATTGGTAGACGCGCAGCGTTGAGGTCGCTGTTCTTTAACCGGAGTGGAAGTTCGAGTCTTCTCGGCCGCACCATACCTTCAGTCCAACTTACTGATAATCCCCAGTTTTATATCTGAGGAGTTATCGCCATGTCACACATTCGGTACACAATCAGTCGTTCTGGTACCTACTACTACAACCGTAGAGTTCCCTTACATGCTGTAGCAGCTTATGGAACGCACATCAGGCAAGCACTATCGTCCTGCCCAGTCCAGGCAGAAGCCTATGCAACTCGTTTGACTAACGTGCTAGAGAAATCTTGGGCTGCACAAAAGGCCACGACACTGAGTATCTTCACCAACAAATGAGAATAGCAACTAAGAAGGTATTAGGTACTGAACTACAGTTTGACCAAGATTACCTGTCTTACAAACAAGCTAAACAGAGAATGGAACGAGTGGAGGAAGATGTAATACTTCCAAAGACAAACACAACTTTAGAATTGCTTGAATTGATACCGACACCTCGACGAACCAGAAGGTACATCAACACAATCAGGAAGTTCATATTTGGCAGAGTGAGTACAATCCAACTAAGATTTATAACATCTCTTACATAGAAGACTAATAAAGAATACGACTATAAGTAGTGATAGTGGATTATAAATTACTTACGCATACCTTTCGTCATTACTAGCACCAATAGAAACATGATCATCGA
>CAXABH010000093.1:0-6776 GCA_963966925.1 uncultured Rhodobacterales bacterium | reverse complement strand
GCTTTAGACGAATGGGCAACGCGCAGGATGTCTGCATTCATGCACATTGAATTCTATTGTGATATTAAGGAGGGTTTAACTACCCTAATGGGTGCTTGAGGAATTGGTCGAACGACATACCCTATAAGCACACACGGAGGTGCTGCTATGTCTACTTATCTACCAAATGATGTGCTTACGGGATTGGCCGAAGCAAAGACCGCAAAGTTGCGTAAAAAATCCCGCATGTGGGTTGAGTTTGACGGCAACATGTACCCAGTGCTGCGTATGTGGGAACGCGGATTTGCTATGGACGCTAATGCGGCGCCTGCTTTGCGTGGGTTTGTTGATGTATTTGAAGGTGGTGAACACAAGTCGCAGTGTTTGATCATCGCATCAAACGAGGAAAATGGCGAATTGCAGTTTGAATTCAAGCGGTATTCGTCTGCACAAGAGCGCCCAGCGTTGGATTATGCCAAACGCCATGACGCGCCAGTTGCGTTAATCGAAAATCACTGAAGATCCCCAAACGCGTCTTTCAATCGCTGCGCTGCTTCTTCGACATAGCTGCGTGGCGTTGCTATATTGAACCGCAGGAACGTCTCGCCTCCAGTGCCAAACGTGGGCCCATGGTTGGCGGCGATACGCGCCTGTTTAAAGACGCGCTCATTCACCTCTGATTGTGTCATCCCCATCCCCGAAAAATCGACCCATCCCAGATAGGTTGCCTCTAGGTTCATTGAATTTGCACCAGGTATAGAGTTAACGGCATCATCGAAAATTTTACGATTACCATCCAAATACTGCATCAACTCATCCACCCAATTCGCACCTTCTGGCGAATAGGCTGCTTCGGCCATGTGTAAACCAAAACTATTTGCACTGATGCCAAGCCCACCCATGCGTTTTGCGAAACGCGCACGCAAATCGGGATCCTTGATTATCACGTTACCCGAATGGCTGCCCGCGATGTTAAACGTCTTGGTCGTGGCGGTCATCATGACCAAACGATCAGTTATGGTTGCATCGACAAGAGGCATCGCAATATGCGAATGGCCCGGGTAAACCAAATCATGGTGAATTTCGTCTGAAACAAGTATCAAGTCATGACGTTTTGCAAAATCAGCAACACCCTGCAATTCTTTTTCACTCCAGACGCGTCCACCGGGGTTATGGGGCGAACACAGAATGACCATTTTTTCATTGCCCGTCATCTGCGCGTCATACGTATCAAAATCCATCACATATCGACCGTTTTCGATCGGCATTTGGCATTCCACAACTTGGCGATCCGCAGATTGGATGACCCGGGCAAATGCATGATAAACGGGTGTAAATAGAATGACCCCATCCCCAGGGTTGGTAAAGGCATCAACGCACATCCCGGTTCCATTCACCAACCCATGTGTTGTGAAAATCCAGCTTGGGTCTACTGTCCATCCATGGCGTTCCTGCATCCACCAGCAGATTGCATTTCGATAAGGGGCATCATTTCCATAATACCCATAGACGCCGATATCGGCCATGTTGGACAATGCCTGTTGAACGCAGGCTGGGGGACGGAAATCCATATCAGCAACCCACATGGCGATTCCGTCGTCTTGCGGTACACCGTAAAGGCTTTCCATCATGTCCCATTTCACGGAATGTGTCCCGCGTCGTTCTATGCGTTCGTCAAAGTTCATGTGCCGCTCCGATCTTAAATTTCGTGTTAAGCTAGCGATTTCACACTCTTGCGCAAGAGCCGTTGATCTGGACGCGCGAATGCCTTAAATGGTTCGCCATGAAACGCCCAATTTTAATACACCCAGATCCACGCCTAAAAAAGATGTGCGCCGCACTGCCCGACGTCGATGACCGCGTTCGCAAGTTGGCTGACGATATGTTGGAAACCATGTATGACGCCCCCGGTATAGGTTTAGCAGCCCCACAAATCGGTGTGTTAGATCGTATTATTGTGATGGATTGCGTGAAGGACGAAGATGAATCGCCAAAGCCGATGGTTTTGATTAATCCTGAAATCATTGCCGCATCTGATGAAACCAATGTATATGAAGAAGGCTGCCTGTCCATCCCTGATCAATTCGCCGAAGTGACACGCCCCAAACAGGTGCAGGTACGTTGGATGGATTTGAATGGGGCCGAACAAGTCCAAGAATTTGATGGATTATGGTCAACATGCGTTCAGCATGAAATTGATCATTTGAACGGTAAATTGTTCATCGACTACCTAGGTGCGATGAAACGCCAATTGATCACGCGCAAAATGCAAAAACTGAAACGTGATATTTCCCGCGGGAAAGAAGCGTAAATATGACGGTGCGCCCCTGCTTGCCCTGGCCTGACAAACGCCTGCGGACCCCCGCCTTAGGCATCGATCATATCAATGATACGCATCGCAGTATTTGGCAGGATCTTATGGATACGATGGAGGCGATGCCCGGTGTTGGGATGGGTGCCAATCAAATTGGTGAAATGGTGCAATTGGCCGTAGTTGATGCGTCCGAAAAACGTGGTCAAGTCGTCAAAATGGCCAACCCCGTTATTTTACATTCCTCAATTGAATTGCGCCCACACGAAGAAGCCAGTCCAAATTTGCTGGGTGTCTCGGCTGTGATTAAGCGACCACGTGCGGTCACGGTAGAGTATTTGAACGAAGAAGGTGAAATGGAAGTCCGCGACTTTGTTGGTTTGTGGGCAACATCGGTGCAGCACCAAATTGATCACCTAAACGGCAAGATGTATTTTGATCACCTCTCTAAGGTGAAGCGTGACATGTTGCTGCGCAAAGCAAGGAAACTGAAATGAGATTGGTGTTCATGGGCACGCCCGATTTTTCGGTCCCAATCTTGGATGCATTGGTCGCCTCTGGGCACGAAATTGTCTGTGTGTATTGCCAACCACCTCGTCCCGCTGGTCGTGGCAAAAAAGATCGGCCAACCCCAGTTCACGAACGTGCGGTTGACCTGGGGCTAATGGTTCGCCATCCATTAAATTTCAAAGATGCACTGGACCAGCAGGCGTTTATTGATCTTAACGCGGACCTTGCTGTTGTTGTGGCGTATGGTTTGATATTGCCTCAGGTTATCTTGGATGCGCCTCAGCTGGGGTGCTGGAATATTCATGCGTCCCTTTTGCCGCGCTGGCGCGGGGCCGCGCCCATCCATCGTGCAATTATGGCGGGTGATGTGCAAACTGGGATTTGCATCATGCAAATGGAGGCGGGCTTGGACACAGGCCCTGTTTTATTGCGCGATGCCATGGTGATTGATCCCACGGACACCACAGCCAGTTTACATGACAAACTTGCCACGCAAGGGGCGCATTTGATTGTTGAGGCAATCGAACATCGTTTAGAACTCGTCGCGACACCCCAATCTAAGGACGGTGTGACATACGCTAAAAAAATTGAAAAGGCAGAGGCACGCATTGATTGGTCTGCGCCAGCTGAGGTTGTGGATCGCAAAATTCGCGCGCTCTCTCCCTTTCCTGGGGCGTGGTGTGAATATCAGGGTGAACGGATTAAATTGCTAACATCATCGCTGTCTGTGCACTCTGCACGGGCAGGGCAAGTTTGCGACATCGATGATGGATTAACAGTAGCCTGCGGTCAGGGGGCAGTGCGCCTGCAAAAATTGCAACGTGCAGGTAAGTCTGCCCAAGATGCCCCAAGCTTTTTGCGTGGCTTAAATATTCCAGTTGGGGCGCAGTTGGATTAAAAATCTACTGCGATCCCTTTCTTTTCCCAATCACCATAGCGAACGGGTTCAGGGCCTTCGCGTCCCCCCAATTCTTTGGGCAGTTCTAACTCTTGTGCTTTTTTGCGCCGCTCTTCTGCCTCGGCAAGTGCGCGCTTGGCCGCTTCTGGTAAATCGTCTTGGTCACTCATTTACGGGTTTCCTCATGTGCTATGGGTTGATATACGCGCACATCTAGTGAAGGCAAGGATTGAATACATGGCTCGACCCGCTCCAACTGCACGCTCTTCAGCGCTTCGGATATTGAACTCTGTTTTGGGGGAAAGCCGCCTAATGTCTGAAGTTTTGGGAACGGGCCTATTAGATCCCTTGTCTGCCCCAGATCGCGCGCGTGCGCAGCGATTGGCAAATGACACATTGCGTGGAATGGAACGTGCGGATCGCCTGCTTAATCGTCATTT
The DNA here is from genome assembly GCA_963966925.1 of uncultured Rhodobacterales bacterium. Classification (GTDB taxonomy): domain Bacteria; phylum Pseudomonadota; class Alphaproteobacteria; order Rhodobacterales; family Rhodobacteraceae; genus HIMB11. The sequence goes on along the minus strand of CAXABH010000093.1, from coordinate 2,638 downwards.
GCGCAAACAGCCGCCTCTTTCGGTTCGGAATGTTCTGCGATTGGCAACTGTTGAAATGTGCCTGGGCGGGGATGCCCACGGTGTCGTTAACGAAGCCGTTGCTTTGGTCGGGCAGGATAAACGGACCTATGCGATGAAGGGATTGGTCAATGCCATTTTACGCAAGGTTGCCGATACGGGACAAGAGCAGTGGGAATTATTGCGCGCGCCACGCCTGCCCAAATGGTTGCGTGTCCCCTTAGTAGACGCCTATGGCCCGGAACGTGTTGCCGCAATTGAAACAGTCCAGTTTGGGTCACCACCGTTAGACATAACTCCCAAAGATGCCTCACAGCTTGATCATTGGGCGCAGGAACTTGGGGGGGATGTCGTATTAGGTGGCAGCATCCGCTTAACCAATGCAGGCCAGGTTTCGGCGCTGCCTGGGTTTGCGGATGGGGCATGGTGGGTGCAGGATGCCGCCGCCGCACTGCCCATTCGGTTGTTGGGCGAAATTTCTGGGAAAACGGCCATTGATTTGTGCTGTGCCCCTGGTGGCAAGACAATGCAACTTGCGGCGGCAGGCGCCAAGGTTATGGCGGTTGATAATTCTCAGCCTCGGATGGGGCGTGTTAAAGAAAACCTAGAGCGTACAGGTTTGGTGGCGCGCGCCAAGATCAAGGATGCGTTCCAAACTGTCGGAGAGTTTGATGTTGTTGTGCTGGATGCACCCTGTTCCGCGACGGGAACAATGCGCCGCCATCCTGATTTGCCTCATGCTAAGGACGGTTCAGATTTTGAAGCGTTGATTGATTTGCAAACGCAACTTTTGGATCATGCGGTCGGTTTGCTGAAACCAGGTGGGCAGCTGGTCTATTGTACATGTTCGTTATTGCCTGATGAAGGTGAATGCCAGATAGAAGAGGCGCTTGCACGTCACGAAAACCTTCAGATTGACCAAAGTGCCATGGATGCTGATTTCATTGACGCGCAGATGCGTAGTGATGAAGGTGGGTTGCGTTTGACGCCAGATATGTTGGGTGCTGTGGGTGGTGTTGATGGCTTCTATATCGCGGTATTAACAAAAACCTAACACTGTCAATTATTGGACGATGACATGCGCAAATCTGCTGGCTATAGTGCCGGCAAGAGGGATGCGTGATAAATGGCACCAACGGGGAATATATCGCAGCGATATCAACGGGCTATGCATAGATTGCAAGCGCGCCGCGTAGGTTTTTATAAACCTGCAACTGGCTTTGTTTCTCAACCCGAGCCCCGATCAATTGGAAGTTTCGCCAAGGGGCGCCAATTGGCCGCTGGCAACATCATGCTGGCTGGCCACTTGATCGAGGCACCAAATGCGATGTTGTGGGACATTGTGCCACCAGATTTGATGTTCGCACAGGATGCGCATGGATTTGGGTGGCTGGATGATCTTGCCGCGGCGGGTGATATCACGGCGCGTCAACTGGCCCAAGATTGGGTATTTGGTTGGATTGAACGTTATGACACAGGACGTGGTGCGGGGTGGTTGCCTGATTTGACGGGGCGAAGATTAATTCGTTGGATCCATCACGCATTATTTATTCTGCAAGGTCGCACACCAGAAGAGTCAGAGCGTTTTTTTCGCGCGCTTGGCCGGCAAACGATTTTTCTAGCAAAGCGTTGGTCGGCTACCACACATGGTTTGCCACGGTTCGAGGCGTTGACGGGTTTGATATATGCGGGCCTGTCTTTGACAGGTATGGAGCCCTATGTGCAACCTGCAACGCGGGCTTTGGCACGCGAGTGTCGTTCGCAAATTGATGATACAGGCGGTATTCCGACCCGAAATCCAGAAGAATTATTAGAGGTTTTCACATTGCTGACGTGGTCAGCAACCGCGCTGAAAGAGGCGGGTTGGACACCTGCAGAATCCCATCAAAAGGCCTTGCGCCGTATGGCGCCCACTTTGCGTACCCTGCGCCATTCCGATGGAGGGCTTGCTCGGTTTCATGGGGGTGGTCGTGGTTTAGATGGCAGATTAGATCACGCGTTACTGCAATCTGGAAGTCGCGATATGAATTCTGACGGCTTGGCCATGGGATTTGCGCGATTGTCCTCTGGGCGTACGTCGGTGATTTTGGATGCTGAAATCCCCCCGCAGGGGCGCGCTGCAGTGAATGCACATGCGTCCACGCTGGCCTTTGAAATGACATCTGGCAGACGCGCGGTTATCGTGAACTGTGGTTCCGGCGATACATTCGGCGAAGATTGGCGCAGCGCAGGGCGTGCCACGCCGTCTCATTCTTCTTTATACATCGAAGGCCAATCCAGCGCGCGTTTGGGGCGCAAATTATCATATGGCGGGATTGTAAGAGAGGTTTTGGTTGAAGGTCCCAAACAGGTTCCCATTGAAGTAACACACGATTTGGATGCCGTTTCTTTCAATGGTGCACATGATGGATATGTACCGAAATATGGATTAACGCATGTGCGCGAACTGAAATTGTCATTGGATGGGCGCGAATTATCTGGCGAAGATTTATTGATCGCAATCGAAGATCGTCACAAAAAAGCGTTCGACCGGGCATTCGAAGCTGGCAACTTAGAGGGTATTTACACGCAAGTGAAGTTTCACCTGCACCCCGAAGTTGACGCCAATGTGGATCTAGGG
>CAXABH010000092.1:0-6791 GCA_963966925.1 uncultured Rhodobacterales bacterium | reverse complement strand
TATTTGGTTTGCGACCGCATGGCAGAACACCACGCACCCGACCGTTTTGACCCGCGTGCAAAATAATCACCAATAAACACGGCGACATCAGCGCCATCACGTGTCACGCGCCACGACTTACAATCGGGGTGATACAAATCCAATGCAATCTCTTGGAACTCTAATCCAAATAAGCGACCTGCAACATGAAAGGATGCGTTGATCATATTAGAAAGTTCGAAGTAAGGTTTGATTTCAGCTTCGTCTAAATCAAACTCTGCCTTACGCCGCTGCTCGGCATAGTAACGCCAATCCCATGTTTGCAACGCATCATTAATGCCATCGGCGTGTAGCATGCCAGATAAAATTTTCGCATCACGCTCGGCCGCTGATTTCGCAGGCTCCCAAACGTTCATCAACAGATCCCGCACATTCGCGGGCGTCTTTGCCATTTCTGTTTCCAACTTGAATTCAGCAAAATTATTGTAACCCAGAAGTTCCGCACGCTCTTGGCGCAGGGTTAGGATTTCTTGGGCAATGGCCAAATTGTCATGTTCGCCCCCGTTTGCACCGCGCGCATCCCATGCACGTTTCGCCGTTTCGCGCAAATCACGGCGTGACGAAAACTGTAAAAATGGCGCAATCAATGAACGTGATGTGGTAATGACAGGACCGTTCACGCCCTTTTCTTTGCCCGCATTTCGCGCAGCCTCGATCAAAAAATCAGGCAGCCCATCTAGATCATCCTCAGTTAATTCCATGAACCAATCGCGTTCATCTGCCAGCACATTTTGGGTAAATGTCGTGCATAATACAGAAAGCCGCGATTTGATGTCTGTAAGCCGCGCTTCTGCATCACCCGTCAGTGCCGCACCAGAGCGCACAAACCCAAGGTACTGATCCTTTAGCAGCATCATCTGTTCGTCGTTTAAACCCAGTCCGTCTTTGGAAGACCACAGGGTTTCGATACGTTTAAACAATGCTTTATTCCCACTGATCTTGGCCCCATGCGCCGCCAATTTTGGCGAAAACTCTCGCATCAGTGCATCCAGCTCAGGATTGGTATGCGCACCCGCCATTGCGTAAAACGGCGAAAGCACTTTGTGCATCAACGCGCTGGTTGTTTCCAATGCTTCGATTGTATTGGCGAATGTCGCAGGCTCTGGGTTATGGGCGATTGCATCTATATTCGCCAAATCATCTTGCATGGCGATTTCCAAGGCGGGTGCAAAATTTGCAGCTGTGATTTTTGCAAATGGGGGAACCTGAAACGGAGTGTCCCAAACCTCCAACAATGGGTTTGTCATAATGCGCGCCTTTCTGTGCGTTATGCCTGTCCCGAACAGATGGGACAGTCGGTGCGTTTCTTCAATCTGATTTGGCGGGTTTCGCCAAAATGGGCATCATAAATCAACATGGACCCTGTCAGGGTTGCGCCCGTCTTTAAGATCAGTTTCATCGCCTCACCCGCCATCATGGTCCCAATCACGCCAGGCAATGGGGCGAATACGCCTGCCTCTGCACAACTTGGGGCCAGGCCATCAGCGGGTTTTTGCGGAAAAATACATTGGTAACAGGGGCCTTTGCGCGCAGGATCAAATACGGAAATTTGGCCTTCCCACTGACTTAGCGCACCTGAGACCATTGGTTTATTTTGTGCAACAGCAATTTTATTCACCAAGTATCTGGTTTCAAAATTGTCGCTTCCCTCAAGTATCAAATCATATTCCGCTATCAATTCTATGGCGATATCTTCGCTTAGGCGTCGATTGTATGGCTTTACCTCGATATGCGGATTTTGCGCCAACATTTGCGCTTTGGCGGAAAAGACTTTGGGGGTGCCAATCCCCTCTTCGGTGTGAATGACTTGTCGTTGCAGGTTTGCGTTTTCAACCGTGTCATCGTCAATAACACCAATTGTACCAACACCGGCCGCCGCAAGATATTGCAGCGCGGGGGCACCCAATCCCCCTGCCCCAACCACCAATACCTTGGCATCTTTCAGTCGCTTTTGTCCAACACCCCCAATTTCACGCATCACAATATGACGCGCATAGCGTTCAAGTTCGATACTGGAAAAGGGTCCCGTTGATTTCGTTGGTTGCGACTCTGGCGGATGCGCGCGCGCACGCAAAAATGACAGCAACTGACGATACAAATAAATGCCACCAACCACGCTAATTAAAACTGACCACGCAGCCAATGATTGCCCCAAAATCACAAAATCAGGCGCGATTGATCCAGCAACCATCACCCAAATGCCTAGGATCAGCGCAATCAAAAATGCATTGAAGAACGTTCTGCGCGTCATCCTAGGATGCCCCTGTTGATCCAAAACCACCGACACCCCGTTCCGTTTCGTCCAGCGCATCTACGATTGCAAATGTCGCCTGCACCACAGGTGCGACAACCATTTGTGCAATCCGCATTCCATGTGTCACGCGGAATGCATCCGCGCCCCCGTTCCACAGGATCACGCCTAAATCACCGCGATAATCACTATCGATCGTGCCGATTGCATTGGCCAAGGTAATCCCATGCTTGAGCGCTAATCCAGAGCGCGCGCGTACTTGTACCTCATACCCTATTGGAATTTCCAAACGCAGTCCTGTGGGGATCAATGCCCGATGACCAGGCGCAATTTCAATTCCGATGTCGCGATGATCGTCTGGCAAATTCGCACGCAAATCCGCACCTGCCGCACCATATGTTTCATAGCTTGGAAGCACAATATCACGGTCCGCAGCCAAGGACCAAGAAACCTTAATGTTGACCATTTACGATGTCCCCAAAATTTTATCTGTGATCCGTTCCGCCAATTTTGTAGCGACCGCATCTTTACTTAGGCGCGGCCATTGATCTGCCCCCGTATCAGTGACCAAAATGATCTGATTTTCATTGCCACCCATAATTCCAGTTTCCGGCGAAACATCGTTTGCAACGATCCAATCACACCCTTTGCGCGCACGTTTCGCCGTGGCGTTTTCAATCACATCATCTGTTTCCGCCGCAAACCCAATCACAAGAGGTGGGCGAACAGTTGATGCAAGCTGGGCTACATGCGCAAGGATATCGGGATTTTCAGAAAATGAGAGTTCGGGCAAGGCACCATTTTGTTTTTTAATTTTCGAACCTGATGCGTTTTGCACACGCCAATCCGCAACCGCAGCCGCAAAAATTGCGCAAGTGACATCTAGATTGGCTTTTACGGCGTCAAACATGTCCTGTGCACTTTCCACGTGGATCACATGAACGCCGTTTGGGGGCGGCACATCAGCTGGACCTGTAACAAATCGAACATCCGCACCCAAATCACGCAAAGCCGCGGCAATCGCTGTACCCTGCGCGCCCGAAGAACGATTTGCGATATATCGCACTGGATCAATAGGTTCATGCGTTGGACCAGACGTCACCAAAACCTTATGACCCGCCAAAGGACGCGGGGAAAAATGTGCCGCAATGGCATCAACAATTTCTAATGGCTCTGACATACGGCCCGGTCCATATTCACCGCAAGCCATGTCCCCTGGATTTGGTCCAACGGTCATTATGCCGTCCGCATTCAATTGTGCCAAATTACGTTGTGTTGCAGGGTGATTCCACATCCGTACATTCATTGCAGGTGCAATCAAAACAGGTGTATCGGTGGCCAGTAATAGGGTAGATGCCAAATCATTGGCCATTCCATTGGCCATTTTGGCCATTAAATCGGCACTGGCTGGTGCAACCACAATCAAATCGGCACTGCGCGACAGTTGAATATGCCCCATGTCTGATTCAGTCGTCAAATCAAACAAATCTTGGTAAACTTTTTCACCCGCAAGGGCAGAGACGGACAGCGGAGTTACAAACTCTGCCGCAGCCTTGGTCATGACCGGCGTCACCAATGCGCCACGCTCACGAATACGGCGGATTAGATCAAGCGATTTATAAGCAGCGATCCCACCTGAAATGATCAAAAGGATGTTTTTACCCGCAAGCATAGTTGCCACCTCGTGTTCCTATGCTTGCGACACTATTTGGTTTCTGCACCCTTCTGCAAGGGCAGATCGACCAGCACCCTACAGGTAGTGACCAACCTCTGCCATGTTGCTTTGCAGATATTTACGCAATTTCTGAAACGCCGCTGCCTCAATCTGACGGATCCGCTCTTTTGACAGGCTCAGTTCTTTGCCCAAGCTTTCCAATGTACGCGTATCTTCTCGGATTGCCCGTTCACGCACGATCAATCTCTCACGCTCATTCAGCGTTGAGAGAGCATCCAACAAACACTTCCGCAAGTGCGTGTTATCGTGCGCCTGCTCAAACAGGCTATCGGCACCTTCACTTTCGTCTTCCAGTGTTTCGATCCACTCGCGGCCCTCTTCATCAGTGGATTGTGTCGCATTCAAGGAATAATCGGATCCCGACAAACGACCGTCCATCATCTTTACATCACCTAAGGGGACGCCGATTTCGATAGCGATCTTGCGGTGCAATTGATCACTATCCAATGAGATCCCCATTTGGTTTGCTTCGCGTTCTAATTGCGCTTGAATGCGGCGCATGTTGAAAAACAGCGCTTTTTGCGAACTGGTTGAACCGGTACGCACAAGTGACCAATTCCGCATCACGTAATCCTGCACGCTGGCTTTGATCCACCACACTGCATAGGTGGAAAACCGAACGCCACGGTCGGGATCAAATTTTTCAGCAGCCTTCATCAGACCCAACCCAGCCTCTTGGATTAGATCATTCATGGGGACGCCATAACGCTTGAATTTAGAGGCCATAGAAATGGCCAACCTCATGTAGGCTGTGATCAATCGGTGAAGTGCTTGTTCATCACGATGATCGCGCCACAGATACGCAAGTTGTAGTTCAGTTTCCGCATCTAATAGTTCTGCCTTCATCGCACGGCGAGAAAGAGAAATCGCATTCGCTTGATCCAAAGCCATCTTGGTAGCTCCTTATACTTGCAACCCTGTTTAAATTCTTGTTCTTTGTATTAGATACGGGGCAACGCAGTGATCAGATCACTTTGAGGGGAAAATGACGAAATCAACGACATTGGTGTTGGGCGGGATCAACTCGGGTAAGTCGGCTTTCGCGGAAAGTCTGGTCAATCGTCATGCAACCACACCCTACTACATTGCAACCTCGGCAGTGTTGGATTGCGAGACGCAAGAAAAGATCGTAGCCCACAAAAAAATGCGCGGGGATAATTGGCACACGATTGAAGAAACCCTCCATATTGGAAACGCATTGGCACGCATTCCCTCGGGGTCATTCGTATTGGTTGATTGCCTGACGATGTGGCTAAACAATTTAATGTTTCATCAACTCAATACTGAGGAATGCGTCCACCAATTATTCCAATCGTTAGCACAGTGCGATTTAGACGTGACCTTTGTTAGTAACGAAATCGGATTAGGTGGTATTTCAGAAAATGCGCTGACCCGTAAATTCGCGCGATTACAAGGATCCCTAAATCAATCCGTCGCTAAAGAAGCAGATCACGTAGCATTCATCGCAGCTGGTCTGCCCATTTGGCTAAAAGGCGGCATTTAATGGACCTATACCTTATTCGCCATGCGCCAACACACCGAAAATCTATGGTCGGCTGGAGCGACGTTGACGCTGATTTTAGTGATGTGCGCCGCTTCGATGAGTTAGATGCATTTCTACCTAAACCCGCACAATTGGTGTCATCAGATTTGCGCCGCACTATTGGTACGGCGGATTTGTTGAATAAGGGGCGTGTGCGTTTAAACCACTGCCCCGATCTGCGTGAAATAAATTTTGGCGATTGGGAATTACAAACCTTTTCTGAAATTCAACAAACACATGCACAGGAAATTCGCGCATTTTATGAAACCCCGGGCACTGTCACTGCACCCAATGGCGAATGTTGGAATGGGTTTTATGATCGTGTCCATTCGGGGTTTGACGAATTACTGCAAAGAACCCAAGGCCCACTAATCGCAGCGGTCCATTTTGGAGTTGTGATCGCCGCAATTCAACGATCACTTAGTGTGTCAGCCTACGACGCATTTTCCCACCGAATTGATAATCTATCACTTACACATATTCGCATCACGAATGGCACATGGGCGGCAATGCGCATAAATGATACGGGCCCATTAACCAATTCGTAACATCTCTTTGCGACCTCAGTGATGAGGTTAACAAAAGATGATTACACGCGCATTTTCCGTTTGCTTTGCGGGCATTGAACCGCAGCTTGTTGAAATCGAATGCGCGATTTCACCGGGACTACCCGCCTTTTCGATTATTGGGCTGCCTGATAAGGCCGTCAGCGAAGCACGTGACCGCATTAGATCAGCATTGGGTGCGCTTTCGATTGCCCTGCCCTCGCGCCGGATCACGATTAATTTGTCACCTGCTGATATGCCCAAAGAGGGATCGCATTTGGATTTGCCCATTGCACTGGCGCTTTTGGCGGCGTTGAACATCATCACGAACGAAGATAGCGAAGGCGCGCTTGCGATTGGGGAACTGTCTCTTGATGGGCGTTTGCATCCTGTTGTGGGTGCTTTGCCAGCCGCACTAAAGGCAGCGGAATTGGGCAAGGATTTATATTGCCCTGAAACATCAGGTGCTGAGGCCGCCTGGGTTGATGCAACGCGGGTCTTTGCAACAAAATCCTTAATGGCGATCATCCAGCATTTGACAGGTCAGGCCCCACGTGAACCTGCTGTGGCACGCCAAATCACCCCGCGGGCAGAACTTAGTAGAAACCTTTGCTGAAGGTACAAGTATTCCCTATCAGATTATGATTTTCTTGGGAGTAGGGGCTTTACTGGCAAGAG
>CAXABH010000091.1:0-6798 GCA_963966925.1 uncultured Rhodobacterales bacterium | reverse complement strand
GCGACCACCGAGATCTACACTCTTTCCCTACACGACGCTCTTCCGATCTGTGCGCCGTGGTGGTTACGTGCTGGGCATTTGCGGTGGGTATCAAATTTTGGGCCGTACGATTGATGATCCCGAGGGGATCGAAGGGACTGCAGGTTCAGATGCGGGGTTAGGATTATTGCAAAGCGATACTCTCATGACCCCGAACAAGGTGCTAACACAGGTGAACGCACACCACCGTGCAACCAATCTGGAATTTCAAGGATATGAAATTCACATCGGTCAAACCACAGGCCCAGATTGCGACCGCCCCTTTGCCACGATTGAGGGACGTGCAGATGGGGCCACATCCGCGGATGGGCGCATCATTGGCAGTTATCTGCATGGTATGTTCAGCAATGACGCCTTTCGCGCTGCGTTTTTGGCACAACTGGGTATTCAATCCGAATTAGGCAACTATCGCCAAGATGTTGAAACCACATTGGACCAATTGGCCGCGCATCTGGAACAACATGTAGATCTGGATCAAATCCTGCGCCTTGCGCATTGATGTCTCGGCGTTCATACGTCGCCGCAGCTTTACAACGTACGTGACAAAAATTTCTCAAAATTCCAATCCTCCTGTTTTTCCACTGACAAAGCTTCGGTTTGAAGTGACAGTCTGCATCAACCAGTCTCACTCCAACTTAGGATAAAACTTACTTCAGTTATTGCTATTTTCAGTATTTCTTTTGCTAATCTACGGTTACGCACGCGCCCGTGGGCGGTTAACGGGGCTGAGGTGACGAAGCCCCCGCCCTTCGGGACGGGCGTGGGCTGGATCATACGCGATCAGTCTTCGCTTGCGCTTAGACCGCGCATGATATGAATGCACAAAATCTACGTCCAATGCGGTTGATTATGATGCGCACTCAGCTAGGCTATCGTTATACGACTGTAATGGGATTTATACGCCATGTGCGGACGATTTATATTGGGGGATAGCAACTGGGCGGCCTATCATGATGCGCTGTCCATTTTGCAAGGTGTTCTGGGAAACATCAGCCACAATATCAAACCTACGCAATCCGTCAGCATGGCCTATTTGCACAATGACATTTTACGCGCCGATGCTGCGCGGTGGTGGTTTGTGCCCCATTGGCATCGCGGCCCCGCCACAGATTGGAAGGCGACGACATTTAACACCAAAATTGAAACCGCCCATGAAAAACCCAGCTTTCGCACCGCATGGCAACGGGGACGATGTTTAATCCCCGCCTCGGGATATTATGAATGGACCGGAGCAAAGGGGCAAAAAACCCCGTGGTTTATCAGCCCTCAAACCAATCTGCCCGTTTTCTTTTTTGCGGGACTTTATGCCCCCTTGGCCGCAGGCGGAATGAGTTGTTCAATCCTAACGCGCGCAGCCCTGCCCGAACTTGAACATCTGCACCCCCGTATGCCTGTCATGTTGTCAGGTGATGAATTGATGCCATGGCTACGTCACGAGGCAACAGATAAAGATGTGCGTGATCACTTTGGTTTGTCGTGGTCGGGACAGATGAACATGCACCCTGTGCACCCCTTTGGTATCCGTGATGACGATCCAAGCCTGATCGAACAGGACGGATTTGGGTTTTAGGGCATTCATGCTGGGTCTGACGATGCCGCACCCTATCACTTTAGGTCCACTTAAGAATTCGAAATGCCCAGAACAATAGGCAGATTTAAGCGCGATTGCATCAGCTCTGCCCCTAACAAATGTATATTCAAAACACTTTTGGATAGGGGAATTGAAATGAGAACAAAAAGTGAACATAATACTACACATGCTGCTACGATTCTCTGATATTTTCCCGCTAAAACGCGGACGCGCACATGAGGTGACTGGACCCAGTGCGCCTGTTTTTGCGGGTATTTCCATTGGATTATCACGCATGCCTGCATTTTGGTTCGTCGAAGATTGGATGCACGAAACTCTGAATCCAATGGGGCTGATCCCCTATTGCGATCCACATCACATTTTAATTGGAAAATGCCCCACCCCCACAGATGTTCTGGCCGCAACAGAAGAAGCGCTGCGTTCAGGTGTGGTACCCTATGTTATCGCGGAAATCAGCAAACCCCTGACCCTCAAGGCAGGGCGGCGCTTACAATTGGCCGCAGGTCAGGGGCGCGCCACAGGGATCATGATTATCCCCCAGGGCATGGGCAGCAATGCGGCCCAAACCCGTTGGGATACGCGCCCAAAATTTTCCAATCCAAACGATGCCTTGATGCAATGGTCTTTGATTAAAAACAAATCTGGCACTGTGGCCAGTTGGGATGTTCGCTGGAATGAAGAAACGCATCATATCTCTGTGGTTCCCAAGGCTGCATAGCGATCGCATTTTGCGACGTCAGCCGATGACAGGACCCTTTGCGGTGACCGCGCATGCGAAGAACACCGACCGTCTGCTGTGCGTCAACCAAGAGGCACAAAGCGCGGGATTGGAACGGGGCATGTCCCTCTCGGATGCGCATGCGCTGTGCCCTAGTTTGCGCAGCGCACCCCATCACCCCCAAGCAGACCAATATTTCCTTGGCGGACTCAGCCGCTGGGCGCGCCGTTATTGCCCGTGGGTTGCACAAGACGGCGGTGATGGATTGTTAATGGACATCACAGGATCCGCGCATTTATTTGGCGGAGAAGAGGCCATGTTAAATGACCTGGGCCACCGTTTGGGTCACGCCCGCCTAAGCGCACGATGGGGGGTTGCAGATACACGGGGGGCTGCATGGGCATTGGCCCATTATCGCCCCGGCATTGCCACGATAGGAGATACAGAGCGCGCGCTAAACCCCCTGCCTGTGGCGGCCCTGCGTATCGCCCCACAAGAGGATGTTACATTACAACGTTTGGGGGTGAAAACCATTGGACAGTTAACCAACCTGCCCCGCGCCACCCTTGGTCAGCGTTTTGGCGCATCGGTTCTCATGCGGCTGGATCAGGCATTGGGCACGCATGGCGAAACCATTTCCCCTCAGGCAGAGGCCCCCGTTTATGCCACCCGCCTGACCTTTCCTGAACCCATTGGGCTCAGCTCGGATGTCATGGGGGCACTGGAACGATTGCTGCCTGCGCTGTGTGCAAAATTACGCGATAATCAAATGGGCGCACGCACCATGCTGTTGATCTGTCGCCGCGTGGATGGTCAGGACCAGCAAATTGAATTGCGTCTTGCCCGACCATTGCGGGATGCCGCACGTATCCAGCCCCTGTTCGAACGCGGTGTTGGAACCATTGATGCGGGGTTCGGAATTGATCAGCTGCGGTTGGTCGCAACACAAGTGGAACATTTAGCCGTTGAACAAATCGCCCATCACAACACACGCCCCCAAGATGGGTTACATGACCTGATCACACGGTTAGGAAATCGGATTGGGTTAGACAATATTCAACGGTTTTTACCCGCCGATAGCCATATCCCCGAACGCAGTTTTAAAATCGCCGCCGCCACATGGAACGAGCCAAGCGGCACATGGGTCAGCCCCGCACCCCGGCCCGTTCGCATATTCCCCCCAGAAGGGATCGCAGCCACGGGTAACGCGCCTCCGAAACGGTTTCGGTGGCGCCGTCAATCCTTGGCCACTGCGCGCGCAACGGGCCCTGAACGTATTGCCCCCGAATGGTGGTTCACGGACGAAAATTGGCGCAGTGGGGTGCGTGATTATTGGCGTATTGAAACACAACAAGGACGCCGTTTGTGGATGTTTTATACGCCACAAAATCCAGGATGGTTCGTACATGGGGAATTTGCGTGATCTATAGCGAACTCTGCACAACCAGCAATTTCACATTTTTGCGCGGGGCCTCTCACCCCGAGGAATTGGTCACGCGTGCGGCCGATTTGGGGTTATCGGCAATTGCCATCACTGATCACAACAGCCTAGCAGGTGTTGTGCGGGCCTATGCCGCGTTAAAAGAGCTGCGGCGCAATATGGATGAAATCACCATCAGATCGACAAAACGCGTTGATCCCAGTAGCCGAGAGGAAATCCAAGGCCAAGATATCACATTACATGGGGATCATCTGCCCAAATTGATTATCGGGACGCGCCTGATCCTAGAAGATAGCGATGTGGATTGGGTGGCCTTGCCCCGTGATCGCAAAGCCTATGAAGCGCTGTCGCGGCTTTTGACCCGTGGCAAGCGGCGCAGTGAAAAAGGATCCTGTCAGCTATATTACACAGATGTTTTAGAAGGGGCGCAGGGCATGATCATGATCGCCCTGCCCCGCACGCTGGAGCAAGAGGCCAGCGCACACATCCGCCAGATGGCGCGGCGCTATCCTGGGCATGTCTATTTAGGGGCCGCGCCACGATATGACGGATCAGATCAGGATTATTTCAACGCCTGTCAAACCCTTGCCCATAGCACGGCCGCCCCTATGGTCGCGGTTGGCGATATCCTGATGCATCATGGATCGCGTCGCCAATTGGCCGATGTGCTGACCTGTATTCGGGAAGGATGCCGCATTGACAACATTGGGACACGGGCCCTGCCCAACAGCGAACGCCGTCTAAAATCACCACCCGATATGGCGCGCCTGTTTCGGCATCATCCCGCCGCCCTGCGCCGCACGCAGGAAATCGCAGACAAATGCGCATTTTGCCTATCAGAACTATCCTATGAATATCCCGATGAAATCACCAATGGCGAAGATGCCCAAAGCCGTCTGGAACGCCTAAGCGACGCAGGATTGAAATGGCGCTACCCAAACGGTGTCACCGATCACGTGCGCGCACTTGCGATCAAAGAATTGGCACTGGTGAAACGATTGGGATTTGCGGCCTATTTCCTAACGGTGCACGACATTGTGCAATTTGCAAAATCCCAAGGCATCCTATGCCAAGGGCGCGGATCAGCCGCCAATTCCATTTTGTGCTATGCTTTGGGTGTCACAGATGTGGGGCCTGAAACGATCACCATGGTCTTTGAACGGTTCATGTCAGAATACCGTGGTGAACCCCCTGACATCGACGTTGATTTTGAACATGAACGCCGCGAAGAAGTCATCCAACATATCTATGAAAAATATGGCCGTGAACGTGCAGGTTTATGCGCCACAGTGGTGCATTTCAGAACCCGCGCCGCCATTCGTGAGGTGGGCAAAGTTATGGGTCTATCCCAAGATGTCCTCAGCAATCTAAGCGGGCAGATTTGGGGATCCTATAGCCGTGGCGAAATCGGTGAAGAGCGGTTGCGCGCCGTGGGATTGGACCCCAGCGACCCACGCCTAATGCAAACCCTGCGCCTGATTGGGGAATTGATCGGATTCCCCCGCCACCTTAGCCAGCATGTTGGTGGATTTATCATCACCAAAGGACGTTTGGACCATCTATGCCCCATTGAAAACGCGGCTATGGAGGATCGCACAATCATCGAATGGGACAAGGATGACATTGACACGCTTGGGATTCTAAAGGTGGATATTTTGTCATTGGGCATGCTGACCTGTATCCGCAAATCCTTTGACTTGATCACCCAACATGAGGGCGAAACTCTTAGCATTGGAACCATCCCACAAGAGGATGCGGACACCTATGACATGCTGTGCCGCGCAGATGCGATTGGCGTATTTCAGGTGGAAAGCCGGGCGCAAATGAATTTCCTGCCCCGCATGAAGCCGCAAACCTTTTATGATTTGGTGATCGAGGTTGCGATCGTGCGCCCCGGTCCCATTCAGGGGGGCATGGTGCACCCCTATATCAATCGCCGTCAGGGTAAAGAAGCCATCGAATATCCATCCGGCGCCCTGCAAGAAGTTTTGGGGAAAACATTTGGCGTCCCTTTGTTTCAGGAACAAGCCATGCAAATCGCAGTGGTTGGCGCGGGCTTTAGCCCAGAAGAGGCCGACCACCTGCGCAGATCGCTGGCCACATTCCGAAAAATGGGAACCATTGGAACATTTCGGGATCGTTTTGTGCGCGGCATGTTGGAACGTGGGTATGAAGAAGAATTTGCAGAGCGCTGTTTTTCACAGATCGAAGGGTTCGGAGAATATGGATTTCCCGAAAGCCATGCAGCGGCCTTTGCCATGCTGGCCTATGTTTCGGCCTGGTTAAAACGCCATCACCCTGCGGTCTTTGCCTGTGCGCTTTTGAATTCACAGCCGATGGGATTTTATGCCCCTGCGCAAATCGTGCGCGATGCGCGCGAACATGGCATCGAAATTCGCCCTATATGCGTCAATAATTCAAACTGGGACCACCACCTGGAACGGCGCAGCGATGGGCGCTTGGCCCTGCGGTTGGGCTTTCGACAAATCAAAGGCATGAAACAAGAGGACGCGGAATGGATCAGCGCCTGCCGTGCCAATGGGTATTATGATATCCCCAGCCTGTGGTTGCGTGCAGGCCTTGCGCCTGCGGCATTGGAACGATTGGCCGAAGCGGATGCCTTTGGCGGAATGGGGCTTAATCGGCGCGATGCATTATGGCGCATTAAATCCATTCGTGCGGACAAACCGCTCCCTCTTCTCAGTGATCCAATGGATGGTGAGGCGATCTATGAACCGGGGGTTGATTTGCCCACTATGAATTTAGGCGAAGAGGTGGTTGAGGATTATGTGTCAATTCGCATGTCCTTGCGCGCCCATCCTGTCGAATTGATGCGCCCCCTGTTAACGGGGCTAACGCCACACTCAGAACTGGCCCATAGTCCATTGGGGCGTGTGGATGTCTGTGGTTTGGTGATTACACGCCAACGTCCTGGCACCGCATCAGGGGTGATTTTCCTAACGCTTGAGGATGAAACAGGGGTCAGCAATGTAGTTGTCTGGCCCAAGG
>CAXABH010000090.1:0-6799 GCA_963966925.1 uncultured Rhodobacterales bacterium | reverse complement strand
CGCGTGCAACCACTGTAGAATTGGCAATTTATCAGGCATTCCGTTTTGATTTCGATATAGCAAAAGCTGGGCAGCTTGCTCTCGTGCAAACAGGTTTTGCAGCGATTGCAGTTTTAATCAGCCTTTTAGTAATGAAGCAGTTGAATGTTGGGATTGGGTATTTACCAACTGAATGTACTGGATACACGGGCAGAGTACGTGCGTACGACATTTGCATTATTACGATGACGTCGCTGTTAATGTTGGGTCCAATCGTTGCGGTTTTGGTGCGCGGACTGCCACATTTATTTGAACTGCCTGCTTCGGTTTATACTGCCGCTATGACGTCAATTGTTATTGCGGTGTTTTCTGCAGTTCTTTGTATCCTTATATCTCTTTTTATGACCCATCGATTTGGTGAAAGTATCAGCATACTGGCTTTGTCAATTTCACCATTGGTTTTGGGTGTTGGTCTTTTTGTTATCATCCGGCCTTATATCAATCCCTTTGATGTCAGCTTATTAATTCTAGTTTTGTTAAATGCGGTATTAGCAGTACCGTTTGTTTTACGTTTAATATTGCCCGAAATTGAAAAGACGAAAGCGGATTTCGGTCAATTATCTCGATCAATTCGGATGACAGTCTGGGCAATGTGGGTTTGGGTGATTTTGCCACGTCTTATTCGACCGCTTGGGTTTTCGTTTGGTTTGGCATTGGCACTGTCTCTTGGGGATTTAGGCGTGATTGTTCTGCTTGGTAGCCCCGAGCAAGCGACACTTCCCTATCAAATTATGCAATTGCGCACTGGTTACAGGCTTGATGCTGCGGCAGGGGCGTCAGTTTTATTGCTTTTAATGTGTTTACTCTCGATTGTTATTTTTGATGGATTAGGCCGAAGATATGCTAAAAATTGATCATCTGAAGTTTGGACATGGGCCCCATATTGTTGGCGCTGAGGATACTGCACTTGGTACTGGTATTTACGGAGTAATAGGCCCATCAGGATCGGGCAAATCCACGTTTTTGAATACCCTTGCAGGTTTTCACAATTGTGAATTTGGTTCAGTAATTTTTGATGGACAGGATTTGTTGGCCCAGCGGGTTGAGGATCGGCCAATCGCAATGTTGTTTCAGTCAAACAACCTTTTCCCGCACCTGTCGATTTTTCGCAATGTCGCGCTTGGGATCACATCGCGGCGCTGGCTTTCAAACAATCAGCGTCAGTTGGTAATTGATGCATTAAAGCGCGTCGGTTTGTCAGGATTTGAAAATCGTAAACCAGGTGCGCTTTCTGGTGGCCAACAAAGCAGAGCAGCACTGGCACGTGTTCTGCTTCAGAAAAAACCAATATTATTGCTGGATGAGCCATTCGCCGCTTTGGGTCCAGCAATGCGGAACGAAATGCTAGATTTGGTCAAAGAAATCGCTGAGGCGGACAATCAAACCGTTTTATTGGTCACCCATTCCCCGGACGACGCATTGCGGATCTGCGATCAGACTATTTTTGTGTCAGATGGCAAGCTGTGGTTAGCCGGTGACACAAAAACTGCGCTGCAAAATATCCCAAGTGAGATGCGTGACTACTTTGGCTAAAGCACAAAGCGACTTAAATCAGCGTCTGCACTAAGTTCGCCAATATTCTTTTGAACAAATGTCTGATCTACTGTGAATTCCTCGCCTGATTTATCTGGGGCAGAGAACGACAGTTCTTCAAAAATTCGCTCCATCACAGTGTACAATCGACGCGCACCAATATTTTCGATGCTTTGATTTACATTTGCTGCAATTTTGGCGATTTCACGAATGCCGCTGTCCTCAAATTTAACAGTAACACCCTCAGTTTCCATGAGAGATGCGTATTGCCGTGTCAGCGCATTGTCTGTTTCTGTTAGAATTCGGATAAAGTCATTTTCTGTAAGAGGGCGTAATTCAACGCGAATTGGTAAACGACCCTGAAGTTCGGGTAACAGGTCTGATGGTTTTGCAACATGGAACGCGCCTGACGCGATGAACAAAATGTGGTCAGTTTTTATTGGACCATGCTTTGTGCTAACCGTAGTCCCCTCGATCAGGGGTAGCAGATCGCGCTGTACACCTTCACGGCTGACATCTGCGCCACGTGCATCTGCCCGTGCGCACACTTTGTCGATTTCGTCTAAAAATACGATGCCGTTTTCCTGCACGGACTCTAGTGCGATACGTGTGACCGTTTCGTCATCTAGCAGTTTGTCAGCCTCTTCGCTGACCAATACATCATGGCTTTCGGCGACGGTCATTTTGCGTTTTACTGTGCGTCCGCCAAGTGCTTTGCCAAAGATATCACCGATATTCATCATGCCCATCTGGGATCCCGATTGTCCTGGAATATCGAACATCGGCATTGGGTTTGCTGTTTCGGCTATCTCTATTTCGATTTCCTGATTATCTAATTCACCATCCAGCAATTTTCGGCGAAACATTTCGCGTGTCGCATCGCGTGCGTCGGAACCAGCGATCGCATCAATGACTCGGTCTTGTGCCTGTTTCATGGCGTTTGCTTTCACGTCTTCGCGCATCTGAATCCGTGTTGAATTGATCGCTGTGTCAGCCAAATCCCTGATGATTTGTTCAACATCTCGGCCGACATAGCCGACTTCTGTAAATTTTGTGGCCTCAATTTTAATAAATGGGGCATTTGCCAGTTTCGCTAATCGCCTGCTGATTTCAGTTTTACCAACACCAGTTGGACCAATCATTAGGATGTTTTTAGGATATACCTCGTCTTGTAGATCTTCTGGTAATTGCTTGCGCCGCCAACGAGAGCGCAACGCAACAGACACCGCGCGCTTTGCATCATTTTGTCCAATAATAAAACGGTCCAACTCAGACACGATTTCACGAGGCGTAAGGTCAGTCATATTAAAGGCTTTCAACTGTTAAATTGCCGTTTGTGTAAACGCAAATTTCGGCAGCAATTGACATTGCTTTGGTTGCAATTGTGTGTGCGTCCAGTTCACTGTCCATCATGGCGCGTGCGGCAGCTAGGGCAAAATTGCCACCAGACCCAATCGCCGCAATATCATGTTCAGGCTCTAAAACATCACCGGCACCCGTAATAATCAAAAGCAAATCGCCATCTGTCACAATCAGCATGGCTTCTAATTTTTGAAGGTATTTATCCGTGCGCCAATCTTTGGCCAGTTCGACCGAGGCGCGCGCAAGTTGGCCTGGACTGGCCTCTAACTTTGCCTCTAGCCGTTCAAGAAGTGTAAACGCATCCGCAGTGGAACCAGCAAAGCCTGCGATGACGTCATGACCGCCAGGGGATAGTTTGCGAACTTTTCGTGCGGATCCTTTGATCACAGTTTGCCCAAGGCTGACTTGACCATCCCCCGCTATGACAACCTTGCCATCTTTTTTTACGCCAACAATTGTTGTACCATGCCATCCGGGGAATTCGTTATTATCCAAGGAACACTCTTAAATTTTAAGGGAACGGAATAAGAGGCGATTTTCATCGCCTCTGTGCTATTTTTTGGCTAAACGCCAAGCGCCCTTAAATGGACTCTTCAATCCATTTTTGAAGCGCTGCCTTTGGTGCAGCACCTGCGCGATTTGAAATGACTTCGCCATCTTTAAAAATGAATAGCGCTGGAATGCCTCTTACGCCCATTGACATGGCTGCGTTTTGGTTTGCATCAACGTCTACTTTGACAACTTTTACATTGCCCGCCATCTCATCGGATAATTCCTCTAAGATCGGACCGATTTGTTTACATGGCCCACACCATTCTGCCCAAAAATCGACAACGACTGGGACATCTGAATTACGAACCTCTTCATCAAAGGTGGCGTCTGTTACTGCAACTGTTGCCATATGGCTTCTCCTAAACATTGATTAATCAAGAAGTATGCAAGCGACGTTCAAACGTCAAGATTTGCAAAGGTTTGTTTTCGCATCCTTCAGGATGCTATGTGGTATTTCCATGAATTTTGCCTTAGCTGTCCACAAAATACCAGATACGACAGTGTGTTTTGGATATAGTTGTTTGATTGCATGTTCATAAATCACCATTTGGTTCAAAACACCGACTGGAATGTGATCTGGCGTATCCGGGATGGTACGGTTGGTTTTAAAGTCGACAACGAAAATCATTTCTTGCTGAATGATGAGGCGATCAATAATCCCGTGAAAACTGCGGTCCGAAAATTCGGGAAGGATGGTGACAAAGGGCACTTCGGCCAGTGCATTTTTGTGGAATATCCAATCAAGGTCCGGATCGGTTAGAATATTTTTTGCGCTTTCATATGCATGCAAAGAAATGGCGTGTTCAATTGTATTTCCAAACGGTTGCAGCAAATTATCTGCGATTTGCTGCCAATTTTCCATCTGATGAAAAGGTAGGTTTTCAAGAAGTAAGTGAACATACGAACCATAATTCATGGCGCGTTCGCCATCCCAATTTTCGTCGCTAGCCAGTGCCTTTGGACCCGGTAGATCAGAAGGCGATAGATGCACTGAACGGTCTTCTGTATTTGTTGGATTGTGCTGGATCCATTTAGGCAAATCCAATGTATCGTTGGTAGCCTGTTTTAAAGGTACGTGCTGCAGAGTGGGCCAATTGCCATGTTCTATTCGGATACCATCACCAACGGGTGTTTTTAAACAACTACCGCCAGCAGCCTGAATCCCCGCGGTGATTTGTGCATGCCAACATTCTGATGCGTCTTGTACCTTGCCTGCCCCGGCAACAATTAACCATTTTTCCGCGCGCGTCATTGCAACATATAACAGGCGATTGCGCTCTTGTTTTTCCTTTTCGGCGCGTTGATCGTACAGATCCGTGGTGGCGGCGGGTCTGTCACTTTTGTTTCCACTCCAAACTACAAAATCGTCGGTATTAAAAAAGTGCCCGCGCACATCGGTTCGTCGATCAACGGTATCGGGTAATATGACAATGGGGGCCTCTAGCCCTTTTGATCCGTGAACGGTCATTACGCGAACTTGGTTTTGTGCGTTGTCCATTTGACGCTTTATCTCGATATCTTTGTCACTGATCCATGCGATAAAGCCTACAAGGCTTGGTACTTCGACGGCCTCATATTCAAGCGCGATGGATAAGAGTGAATCAATACCGTCTTTAGCCTCGGGTCCAAGGCGCGATAGTAGCCTTTCTCGACCCTTATGTTTTGTCAGGACGCGCTCAAGGATATCAAATGGGCGTAACAAGTCGGTTTTGTTGCGCAAATCTTCTAGAACGGATAATTCATTTGCATACGCTTTGCGATTGGCTCGCATCGCTTCAAATAAGTGTTTGGCGCCGCGATCATGCGCCAGTGTGAACAATCGCTGTTCATCCCAACCAAACAAAGGTGATTTCAGTACTGTTGCCAATGCCAGGCTATCTTCGGGCAGTGCTAAAAACTCAAGGACAGCTAGCAAATCTTTGACAGCCATTTCTGATAATAACCTTAATCGATCCGCACCGGCGATTGGTATGTTCAAATTTTTGCAGGCCCTGATGATTTCGTGGAATAAATCCTTGCGGTTTTGGACAAGGATTAAGAAATCTCGTGGTTCAATTTTGCGCCCCGTCCAAGCGTTGTTAACGAACTGATTGGGGAGCGCTATTTCAGACCCTAACAAGGCAGAAATTTCTTGTGCGATGGTTTGTGCTAAATGTCCTGTTTCACTGGAACGACCGATGATATCAACGGGATCTTCCCAATTACCTTCCTCTTCTGGCTTACTTGGTGGAATAACGGGCCAAATATCGACACGACCAGGCAAGGTTGCATGAAACGCCTTATGTGTCGCCTGTTCGGAAAACCCCGCCTTAGCTGATTGTGTAAACACATGATCAACACATCGCAGGATGGCTGGTGAGGATCGAAATGAATACTCCAATGCAGTTGATTGGAACGCTTGTTGGGATGCATGGAGTCTTGATGCAAACTCTTCTCGCATGCGATCGAATTCACGGGGGTCGGCACCTTGGAATGAATATATCGACTGCTTTTTGTCACCAACAACAAAAATGGTGCGGTTAATGTCACGTGCGCCACGACCACTGGTAAATTCTTCGGCTAATTTTTCAATGACTGCCCACTGCGTTGGGCTGGTGTCTTGTGCTTCGTCGACCAAAATATGATCTATCCCACCGTCAAGTCGGAACAGAACCCATTGTGCAACAGCAGAGATTGACAGCAGATCACGTGTTTTTAGGATCAAATCTTCAAAATCCAACCAGCCGCGTTGTTGTTTTTCCTCTTCATAAAGTTCAACAAAACGACATCCAAACTTTGATAGTATGACGCTTGCGTCTAATGATTTAATTGCATTTTTAGCATGTTTGAAATCATGGACCCGTTGCATCAGTTCATTTAAATCGTCCAAGTACGGCGCCAAATCGCCTGCACGCAGTGCTTTGGTTCCGATTTTGTCTATCTTGGGTTCAAATGGCGGTGTCGAATTTAAAAATACAGTCTCTAATATTGGAAAATATTCTACTGACGGCGTGTTAAAGTACATTAATTTTTCGGCTAATTTTGCGGCTGATGCGCCGCCACCCAATAAAATCGGTATCAGTTTTTTGATAAATTCCAAATCTGCTTCAGCGAAGGATTGTTGGAAAAGCTGTTCAGCGGATATGCCTTTTGGTGCATTAAGAAAATCTGCGATCTGCTCGCTATTCGCGGCACTGTAGAAGCGAGATTTTGACGCGATAATTTCGCTTAGAAGCGTATTAAATGATGCTTCGCCAACCAATTGGTTCATCCCACTGAATAGCGCACGATCAGTCGGTGTTTCAGACATTTTATCCAGAACTAATTTCGCAAT